>CAJQND010000065.1 GCA_905479595.1 uncultured Hyphomicrobiales bacterium | reverse complement strand
AGGGGGGCAATTGCGAGCTTACCGTTCCTGGTGAAATCGTTACCCGCCATGGGGTCAGGATCATTGGCTACACGGACCTTCCAAGCCGTTTGCCTACACAGTCAAGCCAGCTTTATGCCACCAATGTGCGCCACCTGTTTGACGATCTGACCAAGGAAAAGGACGGCGAGCCGAACATTGACATGGAAGACGTGGTGTTCCGCACCGCGACCGTGATCAAGGACGGCAATATTACCTGGCCGCCACCGCCGGTAGAAATGCCGCCGCCACCAAAACCGGTTGCCGATGCTGCACCTGTTGTGGCTGCTGAAAAGCCCAAATCGAGCGGTCTGAAGCAATTGCTTGTATTTGGCCTTGGTGCGCTTGCCCTGTTTGGTCTTGGCTCCGTCGCACCGCCTGCATTCATGCAGCATCTGACTGTTTTCGTATTGGCGTGCTTTGTTGGCTACCAGTTGATCTGGAACGTGACGCCAGCCTTGCACACACCGCTCATGAGTGTGACCAACGCCATTAGCGGCATTATTGTGATCGGGGCAATGTTGCAGATATCCAGCCCCTCCGGGTTGATGATGTTGCTGGCTGGGTTTTCCATCCTGATTGCGACCATCAATATTGTGGGCGGCTTTTACGTCACCCAGCGCATGTTAAAAATGTTCCAGAAGAGCTGATCATCATGTCCCAAGGTATCATCACAGTTTCCTATATCGCGGCCAGCGTTCTGTTCATTTTAAGTCTTGGTGGCCTGAGCCACCAGGAAACCGCGCGCCGCGGCAATATGTTTGGCATTATCGGTATGGCGATCGCGGTTTTCGCCACAGCCATGTCGGTTGCCGTCTCCAATTACAGCCTGCTCATCCCTGCCATGGCGGTGGGGGCGGTGCTCGGGCTATTCGCCGCCAAACGCGTTGAAATGACCGAAATGCCGGAACTTGTGGCCATCCTCCACAGTTTCGTCGGGCTGGCGGCCACATTAGTTGGTATTGCCAGTTTCATAGACCCGGCAAATCATTTCACAGGGGTGGAAGAAACCATCCACAATGTGGAGATTTTCCTCGGCGTGTTTATTGGCGCGATTACCTTTACCGGATCGATTATTGCGTTTGGCAAGTTACGGGGCATGATTTCAGGCACGCCGCTTACATTGCCCGCTCGTCATTGGTTGAACCTTGCAGCGATTATCCTCTGCCTGGTTCTCGGCTACGGGTTCCTCAATGGCGGTGGTGTGCTGCCGCTCTTGCTGATGACGTTGATCGCCTTTGTATTGGGGGTTCACCTTGTCATGGCAATTGGCGGGGCTGATATGCCGGTTGTTGTGTCGATGCTGAACTCTTATTCCGGTTGGGCTGCTGCCGCGACCGGGTTCATGTTGTCGAATGACCTACTGATTGTGACGGGTGCCTTGGTGGGGTCGTCCGGTGCGATACTGTCTTACATCATGTGCCGGGCCATGAACCGAAGTTTCATAAGCGTTATTCTTGGTGGCTTCGGAACAGGCGGTGGCGGTGCTGCCGCTGATGTGGAAGGCGAAATCATCGCAACATCGGTGGAAGAAACTGCCCAAATGCTGAAAGACGCCGACAGCGTGATTATCGTGCCGGGTTACGGTATGGCAGTTGCGCAGGCGCAGGCGGTAGTTTCTGCAATGACCAAGCAGTTGCGCGATGCTGGCAAGACTGTGCGTTTCGGTATTCACCCGGTTGCCGGGCGGTTACCAGGCCATATGAATGTGTTGCTGGCGGAAGCCAAGGTGCCTTACGACATCGTGTTGGAAATGGACGAGCTGAACGACGATTTCCCGGACACCGATGTTGTGTTGGTGATTGGTGCAAATGACATCGTCAATCCCGGCGCTCAGGAAGACCCCAACAGTCCGATCGCCGGAATGCCGGTGCTTGAAGTCTGGAAGGCAGGCACAGTTGTGGTTTCAAAACGTTCAATGGCAACAGGTTATGCCGGGGTAGAGAACCCGCTCTTCTTCAAAGACAACACCCGCATGCTGTTTGGCGACGCCAAGGACACCGTGGATGCTATCGTCAAGAGCCTCTGACTAATTAAAGAACCCAAAAAAATTGGGGCGCTGAAGTAATTTTCAGCGCCCCTTTTGCGTAAATTTACAAACCTGTGTGCAGACTATTTTAAAGCATCGACATTGATGCCGATGGTTGCCGCTCCGAGACGTGCGCCATTATCGCGGGCGATTGTAACGCTTACCTGCGCGATGTTCATGCCGTCTTCTTCTTCGACATCGTCGATGAACACAGCTTTTGCACTCATTGGATATGTTTTTTTCCACTTGGCTTCGTCGCCTTGCATATAGTCGCCTGTGCCGTTGGTCTGGGCAACATTCAGGCCTTTATTATCCATGAGAAAAACTTCGGTTATTACCCCGCCTGATGCGGCTTTCACACCACGCAGAAATGACGACAGGCTGTTGTTCATTTTTGAATTAATCAGATCACCACCGCCTCTAAGTTTCTCCGCGCGCCAACGTTGGTCGAGAACGGAAATATCGCCATCGGTGAGCCCCATATGGTTGAGATTTTGTTGGTCGACTGCGCTGATAATTTGGCTCGAACCAATCCAGCCATTTATATGCTCGTCAACATATTTTTGAATTTTGGCCGCATGGCCGTCGGCGAAAGCTGGGCTTGCGGCGAGGGCTGCCAATGCCAGGCCTCCAGCGAGTGATGTGAATTTTCCCATTTTTTGAAGTCTCCCTTTGAGTTATTTCTTGGTGTACGGTATCTGGTATACCACATGCTGTACCAAAATACCAAATTTCTGGATAAAGTTTCTGGCCTCGGATTCCGCGCAGTTTTGGTCTCACTTCCCCTGTGGCGTCTGCATGTTTTAACGCCTAAGCTCAGTCTTCAACTTTCTCAGGAACTGGCTCAAGCATGTCGCTGCGTTATATTTTACTGGGCCTTTCCGTGCCGTTGATCTGGGGTATGGGCTTTGTGTTCGCCAAGGCGGCATTGGCTAATTTTTCACCTATCTTGCTCATGGCGTTCCGGTTTCTTGTTACAGCATTGGTACTGGTGTGGTTTGTTAAGCCGCCTGCTGGAATTATGTGGCGGTTGTGCCTGATCGCGCTGATTGCGGCAGCGGTGCAATACAGTCTGACATTTACCGGTCTGAAAGGACTGGATGCATCAACTGCTGTTCTGGTTGTCCAGCTTGAGGTGCCGTTTATTGTGATGCTTGGCTCGATATTTTTGGGAGAGCATGTCGGCTGGCGCAAATGGGCGGGCATTGCTGCGGCATTTGCCGGAGTAATGCTTATTGCTGGCGAACCGCGGCTGGAAGGGTCTTACCTGGCCATTGCCATGGTGGTTGGTGGCGCGTTTACCTGGGCGGTGGGCCAGGTCATGGCGCGCAGCCTTGGAGATATTGGCGGCTTCACCATGATTGCCTGGATAGCCATTTTTGCCACCCCGCAACTTTTTGTCTTTTCACTCATCTTTGAAGACAACCACATGCAGCAAATCGCCGATGCGGACTGGGTGGTTTGGGGGGCGGTGGTCTACATGGGGGTGATCATGACCGCCCTTGGCTACTCCATCTGGTATCACTTGCTTGGCAAGTTTCCGGTTGCCTCGGTTGCGCCATTTCTTTTACTGCTGCCCGTATTTTCCATTGTTGCAAGCGTTGTCTTTCTCGACGAAACCCTCACAGTCCATGCGATAATCGGGGCCATCATAGTGATGGCCGGTCTCGCCTTCATCGTGGTTGAACGCTGGCCCTGGCAGGCACGGGCTGCAAACACCTAGTTTGCAGAAAAGACCGTCTTCCAATCGTTTTTCATATCAATCAACATCCATCCCTCGGCTTTCGCATCGTCTATGCCTTTGGCGAGCTTGCCCACATGGGTGTCGCGGTCGTAAGCATATTCACGTTCTGCGTCAGTGTGGTGCACCAGCATGGCGAGGCGGCGGCCTGAGCCAGCCAGGGTCCATTGCAACATCTGGATGTCTGCATCTGAATTACCGAATGCAGCAATCGGTCGGCGGCCAATGAATTTTTGAATGCCAATGGGTTTGCCTTCCTTGTCATCGATGAAGAAAACCTCAGGTTGGCGCATCAGCACAGGTTTGCCATCGCGCATTTCAAATTTGGTTTTGATGCTGGAGCCAATGACCTGTTCTGGTGGGATTCCGTAAGCTTTTTCCGTCCAGGGTCGCATGAACTCAACCCCACCGCCGGACACAATGTAATTTTTGAAACCATTGGCGCGGAGGTAGCCGAGCAACTCGACCATCGGCGCATATGTCAACGAGGGATAAGGGCGCTTGAAGCGGGCATCCTTGGCAGTGGCGAGCCATTCTGCGGCGATCTTTTCAAAATCTTGTGTGGTCATGCCAGCATGGGTGGCCATCAACACTTCAACAACGCCTTTCATGCCGGTCGCGGCCAGGGCCTTGTGGTCCCCTTTGATTGCGGCATCCAGGGCGGGGTTGTCTTTCCATTCGGGATGATCGGGCGCCATTGCCTTCACCTGGTTCAGTGCAAAGATAATTTGCGTGTAGACCGGGGCTTCTTTCCACAAGGTGCCGTCATTATCGTAAGTGGCGATACGCTCTTGCGGTTTTACAAAATTCGGGCTTTTCGGATCGGTAACGTCTTTCACAAAGCTGATGATTTCACGTTTCGACGCGCTGTCATTCCACGTACTCAGCGGATCATCTCCGGCATTGACGAATTGGGTGGTGCACAGAGAAAGCAAAAAAACCGCAAGTACAAGCCGAAGCATATTATGTTTCCTTCTCGGAAAAATTCGAAAATATCTATTTGTGATTTTTAATAATAAATCACAATCAGAATATAATTCTATTCTTTCAAGTAAAGTAACAACAGATTACATAAGTATTCGTTGATCTAGTCGGTTATGTTGAATCTGCCGGTTCTCAAACTTTTGTGGCGAGTGCCGGTGGTGTTTTGGTTTTGCGAGCGGCGCGCGCCTCCCGGTGGGAGATGTATGTGGCGGCTGCCACAATGATGCCGCCGCCAAAAATGACATACGGGTCAATCGGCTCTCCAAACATGGTAATGCCGATGAGGCATGCCCAAACCAGTTGAAGAAAACTGACCGGTTGGGTGACGGTAATCGGGGCGGCTGCATACGCTCGGGTGAGGGTGTAGTGTCCGGCGGTTGCAAATACAGCAGTGAGCCCCAGCCACATGACTTCTTCAAAACTCGGCGCGCGCCATTGCAGAATTGCCCCCGGCAGCAACACAAAGGTGCAGACCAGCGACAGCATTGCGACTATGACGGCGGAATTTTGAGTGCCGGTGAGTTTTTTGGCAAGCAAGAACGAGGCGGCGAAAAGCGGGGCGGTGGCGATTTGCGCCAGCTGGCCGCTGGAAATGGTTTCAAACCCCGGACGTACGATGACGAAGACGCCTAGAAGCCCGGCGATGACCCCGGCAATGCGGCGCATATGCAGGCCTTCACCTAAAAACAGCCATGCCCCAATGGTGACGAAAAGTGGCGCTGTATACCCGAGGGCTGTCACTTCGGCGATGGGAATGCGTGCCATGGCATAGAACCACAACATCACTGCAACCCCGTGCACGAGCCCGCGCACCATATAGAGTTTCATGGCTGTGGCCGGGGGCGGGTTGCTCATCACTTTGTACAGAACCGGTGAAACCATCGCGAGGCCGATGGCATAGCGGATAAAGGCTGCCTCAATGGCTGGCATGTCGGAGCCGAGATAACGCACAATTCCGGTAACACAGGCAAACATCAGCCCGGTCAGCACCATCCATGCAATACCCTGCAAAGTGCGGTTCGCCCCTGCATCCATCTCTTTAATAACCAAGAAAAAAAACTCCGCGAGAAAATCCAGATCACTATGGGCCGGTGCCCGCTATTGGGCAATGGTGCGATCGGCATCTTCCAGCGATCACGATTTGCTATCAGGCGGTCTTTTGCAGAGTTGTTTAAGGTTGTGGGAATTTGAAAACCCGCACTGGAACAAAAAAGGGGCTGTGTCAGAAACACAGCCCCTTAATTAGTTTTGATACTCAGGGTTGCTTACTGCGCAGTATAGCTCAGCTTCAGGCTGGCAATGCCACCGGCGACGTTCAGGCCGGTTTGGCCCTGAATGCTTAATGGTTGCAGGGCGATGGATTTATTTGAACCGCCGAGCAACACATTGGCACCAAGGCCGCCACCGAAAGTGGCTTCTGCGGTGGCACCGCCGTAAGAACCGGCAAGTGCGCCAGGCGACACATCAGATCCGGCTGCAATTACGCCCCAGACAATATGACTTTTTGCGGTGAAACCAATGTCCACTCCGAACTTGTTGATGCGGCCCTCATAGCGTTCAACGCCACCGCCACGGCGCACAAATGTGCAGTTGATTTCTTTGGTTGAGCCGAAAATCAGGCCAACACCTCCGGCAACTTCGCATTTCAGGCGGCCGAGTTCGGTTCCTGAATTCGCGTTGACACCTTGCGTAGACACAAGTAGGGCAATTGCACCAGCAATGGCGAGCGGTGCGAGGGTGGTTTTTGTCATGTAGTCTGGTTCCTGTAAGCGGTGTTTGATAAAAAATATCTGCCCGCGATCTATCGCGCGAATGGGGCCGAAATTAGATGTTTCCGGTTGAACTGGGCCAAAATATTTCTCTGTTGCTGATAGCCGTTAGCGCGGCGACTTCGTTTCTCACTGCAGCGGCTGGAATTGGCGGCGGAATGGTGCTGGTAGCAGTTATGGCGACGGTCATGCCTGCCCATGCTTTGATCCCCGTACACGGTATGGTGCAGATAGGATCAAACGCAGGGCGTCTGGCAATAATGGCGCGCCATGTAGACACACGCGTATTGTTGCCGTTTGTCGCCGGCGCACTTGTTGGAGCGGGCCTTGGCGGCATCATGGCTGTGCAATTGCCGGCAGGTTGGCTGCAACTGGGGCTTGGGTGTTTTATTCTCTATTCGGTCTGGGGACCGGCCATGGGGGCTGCCAAACGATCTGCGGCGGTGTTCACCGGGGTGGTTTCAAGCTTTCTCACCATGTTTTTCGGTGCCACCGGCCCGTTTGTCGCCGCTATGGTGAAGTCGCTCAAGCTTGGCCGGTTGGAACATGTGGCAACCCAGGCGACGTGTATGAGTATTCAGCATCTCATTAAAGTGGTCACGTTCGGCTTGTTGGGCTTTGCTTATGGTCCCTATATTGGGTTGATTGTGACGATGATCGCCAGTGGGTTCATTGGCACATTGCTGGGCAAACGGGTGTTGTTGAAGATGAACGACCAGCTGTTCCACAAAGTGCTGAGTGTCGTGCTTTCCCTGCTGGCTTTGCGGTTATTCTATCAGGGCGCACAATCGGTGTTATGAACCGTGTGCCGCTTTGGTGCGGGCATGTAAATCGCGTAACACGCCAAGTTCTTCGTCGCGTGGCGGCGGGGTTTCGATGACATTTTCGACGTAGAGAATGTCCCATGCCACGGTGTCTGCCATCATTTCGCGCGTGGTTCCCGGGTGCAGGCTCACCACCTGAAATTCTTTGGTCTCTCTGTGTGGTTCCCATATGGCAAGGTCGGTGATGAGCCGCGTCGGGCCCTTGGTTTTGAGGCCATGGGCTACCCTGTCATCGCCACCCTTGCCGTGACCCATGGAGGTGAAGAAATCAATTTTTTCAACCAATGCGCGTTTTGACTGTGTGGTGGTGATAAAAATTTCACCGCATGAGGCAGCAATTTCTGGCGCGCCACCGCCACCGGGCAGGCGCACTTTGGGATTATCATAATCTCCAACAATTGTGGTGTTGATATTGCCGAACTTGTCGAGTTGAGCCGCTCCCAAAAATCCGACGGAAATACGGCCCCCTTGCAGCCAGTAGCGAAACATCTCAACCACAGGAACAGTGGTCAACGCGGTTTCGCTCAGCTCGCCGTCGCCAATCGAGAGCGGCAAGAAATCTGGTTTGGTACCAATAGTGCCGCTTTCATAAATCAGGGTAATGCCGGGCGCATGGGTGAGGCGCGCGAGGTTACACGCCGCAGAAGGCGCGCCAATGCCAACAAAGCACACGTCTTCATTACGCAAGGTGCGTGCTGCTGCAATGGTCATCATCTCGGTTGGGGTATAGTCCATTTTCACAAGCCCCTTATCCGCTCTGCGAAGTCTTCCGGCGACGCATCCAGCACATTGGCAATCATCCATTTTGAGAATGCGTCACGGTCTGCAGAAATCTTGTCCCACTCCAGATAGGCCTGGCTGTCGCGGTCATAGTACCCATGCACATAGGACGGGTGCGCGCCGCCCTTAACAACGCAGACCGCATCAATAGTCCATGCAGGCAGGATGCAGGCATTGGGGCCGGCATCATCGAAATCGTCTACCACTTCCTCAACGGTTACCACTGCCCGACTGGACGCCAGCACCACTTCCTTTTGTGCTGCGGTAATGCCTGCAATCATCACATCACCGTTCTTGTTGGCTTTCTGGGCGTGGATAAAGCCCACATCAGGGGTATGGGCAGGCACAGCAGCGAGTTCCTCGCCGGTGAACGGGCAGGTGATTGATTTGATGTTCGGATTTACCCGTTTGAGTTCTGCGCCAATATAGCCGCGAAATATCGCGCACGGCATGCCCGCAGCGCCAGCCTCATACGCGTTGGCCATTGCGGCATGGGAATGTTCTTCAATTTCGATATTCCGTGGCCAGCCATTTTCAACGGCATCGCGAAAGCGCCGCAAAAGGCCAATGCCTGGATTGCCCGCATAAGAAAAGATGAGCTTTTTCACCAAACCCATACCGA
>CAJQND010000064.1 GCA_905479595.1 uncultured Hyphomicrobiales bacterium | reverse complement strand
AAAAGCAGGAGCGTGGCAACATGTACCCGCTGGATGGCGGGCCTCTCGCCACCGCCATTTCCCTGTTGGACCTCAATGATCTTTTGATACAGGCCACCAAAGAAGGCCGTGATCTGTATGACGATGCTGATCGCGGCAAATTCAATACAGAAGAATTCGACCGGTTTCGCAAACTTGAACTTGAGCTTCTGGACAAGGCTGAGGAGAATGGCAGGGTGATGGCTCCCGAGACCATCGAGCTGCTTCGTGAAGTCGTGAAAGCTGGCGGGAAAGGCCCAAAGCCGGAGCGAACCGGACAGTTATCTGCCTTCTTCTTTCGTAATTTTTCGATGGCTCTTGTTGGGGCCGGAAGCCTGGCAGCCGCCGGGAGCGTGATGGTGCAAACGTTACCAGCTGTTGCATTGGCGTGTTGTGCGTTTTTGATTGGTGGGGCATTCAAGAAATCAAAGGCGGGAAATGCGGTCCTTGATGTACTTGCCTCCAAGATTGACCAGACGTTTGGGGGTTTTGTTTTGGAGAATGAGGATTTGCTCAGGAAAATAGCCGCGGATCGTCCAGGTTATCAATGGATCCATTCCATGCTTGATTGGGTGAAAAACACGGACAAAAAGGACACCTAAACACTGCCTTTGCTTTAGACAAAAACCCGCGCAAAAAAATGGCTCCCGAAGGAGCCATTTTCGTATTCTGAGCGGGGTGCATTAGAACTTGTATGCAACACCGACCGTGAACTGGTTTGTTGTCAGCTTGGTGCGGTTTTTCCACTTGTAAGCAATTCCTTGAATTGGTACGCCGGGGCCTTCGTAGAGACCAGTGCGGGACAGGTTGTTGCTCTTGCCAAGGTCCTTGTACTGGTAGTCAGCACGCAGGAGCCAGCTTGGAGTGATCATCCATTCCATACCAGCGCCCATGGTCCAGCCTGTGTAAGACTTGGTTCTTGATGCATATTCGTTAACGTAGTCCGGGACGTCGAGGACGGTATCATAGATATCGCCGCCAACAGATGACTTCATTGATGCACCAGCGAAACCACCGGCGATGTAAGGCATGAAGTTTTCAATGGCCCAACCAAGACGACCTCTTACAGCCCAGGTCGATTTGATCTTTTGCTTGCCATAGATGTCGAGAGCAAGAAAATCTAAGTCGTCATGGAAGTAAGTACGCGAATTGCGGTCTTTCGCGTTTGCGCCATAAAAGTCGCCTTCGATACCAAGCACAAGGCCTGAATCCTGCATGTGCCAGTTATAACCAGCATAACCACCGAACAAGCCGCCATCTGGCTTCATGCTGCGGCCCCAGCCGTCAGAGACAGAGAAAAAATTGTTGCTGTCGATATCAGTGATGCCAACGCGGCTTTTGGTCTTGCCACCGATCCAGCCAACTGATGCACCAACATAAAAACCAGACCAGTCATACATTGGCATAGGCTCTGGAGCAGGGGCCATGTCCAGATCAGCCGCGCTTACGGCAGAAGAGAGTGCGAACACAGCCGCAGTTGAGAGAAGGAAAGACTTCATAGCTTGATTACCTTACTTGTTGTACACGTTGTATTCGGGATAACATCTGACGTTTTCTTATTAAAGACTATTCGTAAAAGAAAAATCAAATAAAAATATGTGTGATATTATTGCACCAGTATTTCTCATAAAGTGGGATTTGAGATGGCGTAAAGTGCAAAATGTGACTTTTTTGCGGAAATACATGGGCGATTTTGCGGGAATACTATTCGTTTGTGATTTCTTCTGGGTGTTTTATTGGAGAATCGGCCCGTTGCGCTCGTGAACCCGGGGTGGTTATGATGGCGGAAAATGGTGTTTGAGTGGTGTTGAGCAGAATCGGAAGCAAAAATGGCTACTTATGAATGTGAAAAATGCGGCATGAGCGTTAATGCGACATGCGGTAAATGTGATGCACCTTTGGTGAATGACACACTGACCCTGGATAACGGCACGGAAGTCCAGATTTCCAAATGCCCGAATGAGCACGGCAAAATCAAATCCCCCATGTGCTGTGGTCAGGACATGAGCTGTTCTGTCGGCTGAGTTTTATCTGATATACGAAAGTCAGGAGCGTGAGTGGGCAGGCCCGCGCCGGTTACTCAAACACGTCAAATTCAAAGCGATAGCTCAGCCCGATGCCAACCGAAAACTGGTTTTCGCTACCTGTTTTGATTATCGGGCTCTTTTTTGCATCGCCAATAAAACGATCCCAGTCACCACGGATATGCAGCGTCGTCTTTTCGGTTAACGGATGGCTTATCCGCGAGGAAAATCCCACCGTTTTAAAACCTGAAGACGGGTTGTATTCGGAGAGAACGGAACCGGGAACGGCGGCTTCAGCGGCGGTCACACCAAAATATGTGTCCATGAGGTTGTTTGAGGCCCATGTCGCGCGGGGACCAAATATGAGCTTAAGGTCACCGACCGGGTTGGTCTCGAAGTTAACACCAAAATCGGCTGCCTGGCCTTTATGGCCGTTAAACCCCTGACGGAGAACTACAAATCCACTGACCCAGTCGTAGCGGTAGCCAGCACCGGCACCAAGCTCTACTGCCCAATCAACGGTTTTGGTTCCAAAAAGATCGCGAGAATCGGATGATTCACGTTTGCCATTGAAACTGAATGACGGGAAAACATAGAAACCTCGCTTGGCTTTGTCTTTTTCATCATATTCGCCGATGCCCGGAATAAACACGCGTCCAATACCGATGATCGGAAATGGATATACGAGATATTCGTCTGCACCTGGATATTTTGGTTTAAAAACTGCACCGCCACCAACATCTACCACATATTGCTTGGCATCAGGTGCCGGATCAGCTTGTTCCGAAGCAGCCTGGGATGCACTCCAGCAAAACGGGAGTGTTGCGAGTAGTAATACTTTATATAAACGCGACATAATTTTGTGTTGTGCTTTGTATTATTGTTTCTGAAGCTCTCTTATACGAATTTTCAAAGTATTGAGATCAAAATTTCGAAATTTTACTGAAATTTTCAGATTATTTTCGATTTTGGACTGCAATGGCGTTTCTGCGCAGTCCTTCCCATCCCTGTTTTTTGCGATTAAAAGAGTTGGGAAATACACGTTGACCTGCCCGGTTTGGAGCAGGGTATGCATGGCAAGACCTTGGAAAACACGCAGTAAGCCATTGAAAAACAAAATATTCGCAGTCGCCCCCATGATGGATTGGACGGACAGGCATTGCCGGTATTTTCACCGGCTGCTGTCACGCCACGCGGTGTTGTATTCAGAAATGGTG
>CAJQND010000063.1 GCA_905479595.1 uncultured Hyphomicrobiales bacterium | reverse complement strand
CCGGATCAGCCCGGCTTCCGCTGGAAGTCTGTGCAGAGCACTAGTCACGAAGACGCTGGCCGGTTAACGGGTATCCCCGAAACCCCATGCCCATTGGTATGGAACCTTACGGGAGCCACCGTGTCCGGGGCTCGTAGAACGCGGGCTCTGGTTTAAAACGCCATGCGCGGGTCGATCAGAACCGCTAAAAAAAATAGTCAGATGCGGTTTCGATTGACCCGCGTTTCCACTGTTTCAGCTCACGGCAGTTCCCGCTGCGCGTGAACGCCTCCGCATGGGCGGCGCATTAGCGCCGAGGCGCGGTCGCGCCTAGTCGCGAACACAAGTGTCCGCTCCTTCTTTCTGCTTGCGGGATTGTGCGTGGAAAAAGATGGAGCGCAGCGACTAGGGCCGACTGGCCCTCGGCGCTAATGCGCCGCCCCCGCGGAGACGTTTTGCGTCAGCAAAACTGTCGTGAGCGATTAACAAACCGGAGCAATGCGCCGCGCCCGCGCAGGCGTCTCCCGGCAGGGAGACTGCCGTGAACGATATAAATAAACACGGAGGCTGCCGTGAGCGATACAAACTCGAGCACTAAAACAAATTCAGGTTCAAGACCCGATCTTGACCGCGTCTTTGATCCACCCGGCGGCACCCAGGGCAAGGTCTGATGACGTTTCACCAGCCCAGTCTATTGCGCCTTTGGCGGTGTCATAGCCTGGCACATAATCGCCAATTGTGCTCGCTGCAGGTTGTGGTGCTTTCACCAGCTCAACAGGTTGCGCCACAGGCGGCACCGGGGTGATTTCTACCGGGGTTGCCGCAATGTGCTGGATTGGGGGTTCCTTCACCTTGCAGCTTGCTGCGATGACCGGGAAGTTTGAATTGCCCAAATCGGCAAGGGCGGCAATCTGGTTTTCAGCCTGTGCTTCGCAAACCTCCAGGCTTGCCCAGTTGCCCGGAACGGTTTTCACCAGTTCGCATTGGCCGCCATCGTCGCCGCAACCCATCAACGCCATAACAATGACCATCGATTTCATGAGATTTTTCCCGCATTTCCTATTGCCAGTAAGGTCACGTTTAGGCGCGGAAAACGGCAGCAGTTCGATGCGAATAAGGCGAAATAGCGATTATCTTACATGTTTGGATAATTCGGTCCGCCGGCACCCTCCGGCACCGCCCAGGTGATGTTCTGGCTCGGGTCCTTGATGTCGCAGGTTTTACAATGAACGCAGTTTTGCGCATTGATCTGGAAAACCGGGTTCTTGCCATCATCATCATAGAGCACTTCATAGACCCCGGCTGGGCAATAGCGCTGGGCCGGTTCTGCAAATTTCTCCAGGTTGATCTGGATTGGCACCCCTTCGTCGGCCAATTGCAGGTGAATAGGCTGGTCTTCTTCGTGGTTGGTTGCCGAAAACGACACATTGGTCAGCCGGTCGAAAGACAAAACCCCGTCTGGTTTTGGATACTCAATTGGTTTGAACCGCGATGCTGGTTTGGTGCTCGCATAATCAGGTTTGCCATGGCGCCAGCTGCCGAACATGGAAAACCCAAGGCGTTCGCGCATGTTCATGTCGATGCCGCCAAGGGCCAGGCCGCCGATCAGGCCAAGCTTTGACCACATTGGTTTAACATTTTGCACCAGCTCGAGATCTTTATAGACCCAGGAGGCGCGATAGGCGTTCTCGTATTCAACCAGCTCGTCACCCTCACGGCCCGCGTTGATCGCGTCAAACGCTGCTTCAGCCGCCAGCATGCCGGTTTTCATGGCGTTATGGGAGCCCTTGATCCGTGGCACATTCATGAAGCCTGCCGAACACCCGATGAGCGCACCGCCGGGGAAATACAGTTTCGGAACCGATTGCAGACCGCCTTCGGTGATTGCCCGTGCGCCATAAGCGATCCGCCTGCCGCCTTCCAGAACATCGGCGATCAGCGGGTGGTGTTTAAAGCGCTGGAATTCCCAATAGGGCGAGAGGTAGGGATTTTCATAATTCAGGTGGACCACGAAACCGACCGCCACCTGATTGTCTTCAATATGGTACATGAAGCTGCCGCCGCCTGCCTTCAGGCCCAGTGGCCAGCCCATGGTATGGGTCACCTGGCCCTGCACATGGTTTTCCGGCTTCACTTCCCAGAGTTCCTTAATGCCGAGGCCATATTTCTGCGGCTCACGGCCTTTGTCCAGGGTAAATTCGGCAATGATCTTCTTGGCAAGCGATCCGCGCACCCCTTCACCGATAAGAACATATTTACCGTGCAGCTCCATGCCGGGTTCGAAATCGTCTTTCGGCTTGCCGTCGCGGCCAATGCCCATGACACCTGCAACAACACCTTTGATCGAGCCATCTTCGCGGTGCACCAGATCAGAGCAGGCAAAGCCGGGATAGATTTCAACCCCCATGCCCTCAGCCTGTTCCGCCAGCCAGCGGCATACATTGCCCAAGGATACCGCATAATTTCCGTGATTATTCATCAAGGCAGGCATACCGAAACTTGGCAGGCGCAGTGCGCCCGAAGGTCCAAGCACGTAGAAACGGTCTGAGGTGACTTCTGTATGAAGCGGTGCGCCGAGCTCTTTCCAGTTGGGAAGCAGCTCGTTCAGGGCAATAGGATCAACCACAGCGCCGGACAGAATATGCGCTCCAACTTCGGAGCCTTTTTCAAGCACGCAAACGGAAACATCATTGCCGGCGTCTGCCGCCAATTGTTTCAGACGAATTGAGGCTGCCAGCCCGGCCGGCCCGGCACCAACAATAACAACATCAAATTCCATTGCCTCGCGCTCAGGCGCAGTTCCGTTTTCTTCGCTCACTATCAAACCCCAATGCCGGTGCCGCGTCTTATACGCGACGTTAAATAAAAAATGTCGTGGATTGCCAGCTTTCCACACGCATCGATTTCAAACAATATCTGTTATAGTAGAGGGATGGCGAGTGATAAAACAGAAATTGCGACACTAGATAGCAGCCCCGAAGCTCTGCTGCGCTGGTATCAGGCGATGGGGGTGGATGAGGCGATTGGTGATGTGCCGGTGGACCGGTTTTCGCTCTCGCCACCTGTTGCTGCGCCACAACCCGCACCCGCCCCGCGCCACTTAAACCGTGAAAACCAGGCATTCCCGGCACCATCTGCAACACCGCGCACGCCTCCTGCCAGTGCCCAAACCAGTCTTGTGACCCAGGACGAAATCGCTTCGGATGCCCGAAAACTGGCTTCAGAAGCGCAGAGTCTTGAAGAAATTTACGATGCGTTGGCGAAGTTTGATGGCTGTCCTTTGAAAAAAACCGCAAAAAACCTGGTGTTTTCTGATGGTAATCCGAAAGCCAGGGTGATGATGATTGGCGAGGCTCCCGGCGCTGATGAAGACCGGCAGGGCAAACCATTTGTCGGCCGCTCTGGCCAATTGCTCGATTTGATGTTGCGGGCCATCGGTCTCGACCGTGCCGGCGAAGACCCGGAAAATTCGGTTTTTATCTCCAATACAATTTTTTGGCGCCCGCCAGGCAATCGCAAGCCGACACCGGCCGAATCAGAAATATGCTTCCCCTTCATTTCCCGTGCCATAGAGCTCGCCGCGCCGGAAATTATTGTCTGTCTTGGTGCGACCCCAATGCATCGGCTCATCGGTGGCTCGGAGGGTATCCTGCGCAGCCGGGGTAAATGGCGGTCGGTGGAGGTCAATGGCACGCAAGTTGCGCTCATGCCCACATTGCATCCGGCATATTTATTGCGTCAGCCCGCACAAAAGCGGTTGTCCTGGCGTGATTTTCTGGAAATTCGCAAAAGACTGGACAATTAGCCTTTCGAGCGGTTGAATAGGTTTTATTTTTGCCCGATTTTGCGGGCGCATTTTTTCCCGCCTGGCGGGCCTGGATTTTAGATGAAGGCCATTTTTTGTGCGGCCGTTGTGCTGCTTTTTTTATCTGCTTGCAGTTCTAGCGAACTAACGCCTGAAGCGCAGCTTTCTGCAAAAGCTCTTGCCGAGGAGTCTGCGAAGGTTGAAAAGAACCCATCGCGTGAGACAGCCTTACGCAGTGCCGGGTTTAAGTCGGTAGCCGCGGGTAATGCCGGTGCCTACATGAACCGCCAATCCAGCGCATTGCGCGCGGCTTTGCGAGGGGCTAAAGGCATAGCCTTTTCAAGGCGCGGGTATGACATCATCCTCACCATGCAATCCGCGCACCTTTTCAACGGAGGGGATATTGCAGTGAAACCGGGCTTTAGGCCGGTGTTGAAACGCATTGCGAATGTGCTGATCGAGTATGATCGTACAAAGGTTACGTTGACTGGATATACCGACAGTAATGGCTGGGACAAATTCAATCAGAGTTTGTCAGAATTTCGTGCGGATTCGATTGCCCAGGACCTTAGAACCTCTGGAGTGCCGCCCATTCGTATTGCCGTTGAGGGCGCAGGCGAAGCTTCGCCCATTGCGAGCAATGCAAGTTTTTCTGGCAGGGCCACAAACAACCGAATTGTGCTGACGATATCTGCGCTTTAACTTGCTGGACGCCGCCTGCGCCGTCTTGCACCTTGGGCATTGGCTGGCAATGCGTTCTGCTTCGGTTCTGGCAGGGTGACTACTCCGGCGAGGTTCGGAAAACTGGCAGTTTTGTGAGGGAAAGCCATCGCTTCGACAAAGTGCTCCTGAAAGCGTGGCTCTACAGCTGTTTCCACTTTCTCGATTTCACGCACCAGGCGTTCGATTTCATCGCGCGCGGAAGAGTTCAACAAGGCAATACGTGCGCCTGTCCCCGCTGCGTTACCGGCGGATTGTACGTTTTCGAGCAAGCAATCTGGGATCAGCCCGAGTACCATGGCGTACTTTACATCGATATGGCTGCCAAAAGCGCCGGCAAGCCTGATCCGCGCAACGCTTTCAATGCCCATTTGGTCCATGAGCAATCTTGTACCGGCGTAGAGAGCAGCCTTGGCGAGTTGAATAGCGCGCACATCTGTCTGGGTGATGTACAGCGCTTGCTCGCCATCGCGCAGCAGATAGGAGAATGTCCGGCCATCTGCCTTTACCCGCTGAGAGCGTTCGGCCATCGAACCGTCGATGACCCCGTCAGTGGTGATGATGCCTGCCAGAAACATTTCCGCCAGCACTTCGATAATTCCGGAGCCACAAATGCCTGTCACGCCGGTGGATTCGACCGCTTCTTCAAAGCCTGGTTCATCAGACCATAGCTCGCAACCAATGATGCGGTATTTTGGCTCCAGGGTTTTCGGATCAATGCGCACACGCTCAATGGCGCCGGGTGCTGCGCGCTGGCCGCAGGAAATTTGTGCCCCTTCAAAAGCTGGGCCGGTAGGCGAAGAACATGCGAGTAACTTTTCCTTGTTGCCGAGTAT
>CAJQND010000062.1 GCA_905479595.1 uncultured Hyphomicrobiales bacterium | reverse complement strand
CATGACCTGCTCAACGAGCGTTGACTGCGCTCTGCGATCAATATCTTGTATAGTCATCTGTACTGCTTCTCATGTCGATACAGTTTATCTAAATTGTACTGTATTGTATCTGTGAATTCCACTCCCTCTCCTTCATGATTTTGCCGAACAGGAGATGTTTCATGGATGAGAGTAAAAGAGGCTGGATCAACGGCTTTGTCGGCGTCGCAATTTTCAGCGCGTCGCTCCCAGCAACGCGTGTAGCAGTTGCTGATTTTGATCCTGTCTTTCTAACCGTCGCCCGCGCGTTGATAGCTGGTCTTTTGGCGGCGTCTCTTTTGATTGTGTTAAAGCAGGAACGCCCTGGATGGACGGATATTCTGGCGTTGCTGATAGTCGCTCTTGGCGTCGTGGTTGGCTTCCCCCTGCTCACCGCGCTGGCTCTCCAACATATTACATCAGCACACTCAATCGTCTTTATCGGCCTTTTGCCGCTTGCAACAGCACTGTTTGGCGTCATCCGAGCCGGAGATAGCCCAAGGCCAGCATTTTGGCTGTTCTCAGTTGCAGGCAGTGCTTTGGTTGCGGGCTATGCTCTGACCCATGACCTTTCAGCATCTTGGGTTGGAGATGCTCTCATGATTGCAGCAATCATCGTATGTGGTCTTGGTTATGCTGAAGGCGCGAGGCTCTCGCGCAAACTTGGAGGATGGCAGGTTATTTCCTGGGCGCTCGTGCTGTCATTGCCGGTAATGGCGGTTCTCGTGTACCTCACAATGCCCCCAATCATCAAAAATATCGGTCTGCCAGCTTGGATTGCGCTCGGGTACGTGTCGTTGTTCAGCATGATGATTGGCTTTGTGTTCTGGTTTCGCGGGTTGGCGCAGGGTGGCATTGCCGCGGTAGGCCAGCTGCAATTGCTTCAACCGTTCATGGGACTGACATTGGCGGCGCTACTTCTTGGAGAAGCTGTGAGTTGGCAAATGGCGGCGGTCAGCGTCGCTGTCGTTGCTTGCGTTGTTGGCGCAAAAAAATACGCCAATGAATCTGCCAAACCAAATCCCTCAAAGTTCTTGCAGAGTTGAAGTGAGCAAGAATCTGATCAAAAATGTCGAAGATTCCGTACCTGTTTGCCTGTTGTTCATCGCCTTCTATCTATCTTTTGGCATCTTTATTGGGTCTACATTCTGCGGAATATGTGCCAGGTTCGATTTGTGAGAATATCCCTGTTTTCAGTGCGAATTAGGACGATGAAATGTTTAGACAAGGAGCGGTCTGTTTCATCCGAGAATTTACTTCAAACGTTCCCCTTGGGTGAGCGCAAATTACAAACAGAAGAGCGAGGAAGGATTTGAAGGCCATGCTGATGCGGCGCCTGAATGAAATCGACTTTAGGTATTAAACAGTCCACTCTCTTGTGTTTTTTATGAACTATCAAAATCGGCGGCCTTCTCTTTTTCTCTTTCGCCATTAACTGTTTTCCGAAAGATGAGAGCCACCTCGATAAAACGGGCCTATTTTCAATTTGAACTACCCAACGCATTCTCAAACTTTAACCAGCGTCACTGTGTAACTGGTCCCGAATACATGCCTCCGCTATACTGTCATCAAAGGAGGACGTCCCATGAAAATTGATCAAATTCACCACGTTGCCTACAGGTGCAAAGATGCAAAAGAAACGGTCAACTGGTATGTCGACAATCTGAATATGGATTTTGTGCTGGCGATTGCCGAGGACCATGTGCCGTCAACCCACGAACCCGATCCGTATATGCATGTGTTCCTTGATGCCGGGAACGGCAACGTGCTGGCATTTTTTGAGCTGCCAACGAAACCGGAGATGGGCCGTGATGAAAATACGCCTGAATGGGTCCAACACATTGCATTCAAAGTGAAAGACCGCGACACGCTGATCAGCTTCAAAGAGAAACTTGAGAAAAATGGTATTGATGTGCTCGGCGTCACTGACCACTCGATTTTTCATTCGATCTATTTCTTTGACCCCAATGGGCATCGGGTTGAGCTTGCCACCCCGGATCCAGCGGATGAGGAAATGTTGTCAAAACTTGATGCGGTGAAGTGGGATATGCTTGAAGAGTGGTCGCAAACAAAGCGCGCACCCAAGCATGCCGCATGGCTGCATGAGAAAGAGTTAAGCGACGCTTGAACCTTTCCCCCGCGGCGGATCGCCTGTGGACGAGATGTTGGGAACTGCGGGCTGTGCTTGATGGCAGCAATCCAACCCTTATACTTGGGCATGTGCGCATGCGCGCCAGTTTTAGGTAATTTCAGAAAAGGTGTAGAAAGTCCCAATGCAAGACAATCTGACCGTCGTCAACCACCCGCTAATCCTTCATAAACTCACATTGATGCGCGACAAGAATGCTCCATCGGCAGTGTTCAGACAGTTGCTGCGGGAAATTTCGCTATTGCTCGGGTATGAAGTTCTACGCGATCTGCCGATGACCACCCGTACTATCGAGACCCCAATACAGGAAATGGAAGCACCGATCCTTAAGGGCCGCAAGCTCGCTTTGGTCTCAATTCTCCGCGCTGGAAACGGCTTGCTGGATGGTATGCTGGATTTGGTGCCGGGTGCCCGGGTGGGCCATGTTGGCCTTTATCGTGATCCGAAAACATTGCAAGCCGTTGAGTATTATTTGAAGCTTCCAGATCACATTGATGAACGCGCGGTCATTGCAGTTGACCCGATGCTGGCGACCGGAAATTCAGTTTCTGCAGCGCTTAACAAAATCAAATTGGCAGGTGCCAAAGATATCCGCTTAATGTGCTTGTTGTCAGCGCCTGAGGGCATTGAAGCGGTTGCCAAAGCGCATCCGGATGTGAGGGTCTTTACCGCTGCGATTGATGAGCGTCTCAATGATCATGGCTACATTGTTCCAGGCTTGGGTGACGCTGGTGATCGGATGTTTGGCACCAAGTAAACTCTCATTTGTTGACGTTCCTTTAAAAATTTGATCATATGATCAAAAAATATGCTCAGTTAGCTGGGCGAGGGAAGGGACGGATATGGTAGGAACAAAGCAATCTGGAATAGCTGCTGGTCGGCTTTCAGGTGAAAAATATGCAGAAAATTTTTCAGACCTTCATCCACCACTGACCAGCCATGAGGCGCTGGTGGAAGCCGACAGGTGTTATTTCTGCCATGACGCGCCATGTGTGACGGCGTGTCCGACCGGCATCGACATTCCGATGTTCATCCGCCAGATTTTGACAGAGAATCCAAACGGCGCAGCAAAAACCATTTTTGATGAAAATATCATGGGTGGCATGTGCGCCAGGGTCTGCCCGACCGAGACCTTGTGCGAGCAAGCCTGCGTGCGCAATGACTGCGAGGAAAAACCGGTCCTTATCGGGCAATTACAGCGCTTCGCTACTGATACTGCCATGGCGACCGGCGAACAACCCTATGAGCGCGCCAGTTCGACGGGAAAAAAAGTGGCAATTGTCGGCGCTGGGCCTGCGGGCCTTGCTTGCGCTCACCGCCTCGCTCTACTCGGTCATGAGGCTGTAATTTTTGAAGCCCGCCCGAAATCCGGTGGCCTCAACGAGTATGGAATCGCGGCCTACAAGGCAGCCGAAAACATTGCCCAGCGCGAGGTGGAGTTTATTACATCCATCGGCGGCATCAGCGTTGAACATGGAAAAGCGCTTGGCAAAGAGATAACCCTTGATGGGTTGAGAAACAAATTCGATGCAGTGTTTTTAGGTATGGGGCTGGGTGGCGTTAATGGTCTTGGAATTGATGGTGAAGATGGCGAGGGCGTCGAAGATGCCGTCGAATTCATTGCCGGGTTGCGCCAGGCTGATGAACTTTCCGCATTGGCGGTTGGCCGCAAGGTGGCCGTGATCGGTGGTGGAATGACGGCAATCGACGCGGCGGTGCAGGCCAAACTATTGGGAGCTGAAGAGGTGACCATCGCGTATAGGCGCGGCAAGGATCAAATGAACGCCAGTGCATTTGAGCAAGATCTGGCGCAAACAAATGGCGTCACCATCCGCCACAATGTGCAACCTGTACGCGTTGTCGTTGATAGCGGCAAAGTCTCAGGCATTGAACTTGAGTATACCCAAGCCCAGGCTGGCAAACTTGTTGGCACGGGAGAAACCTTCATTCTGAATGCGGACATGGTTTTCAAAGCCATCGGCCAGACTTTTAATGGCGAGGTTGCAACACTTGCCCTGGAAGGGCGGCGGATCAGAATCGATAGTGATCGAAAAACATCCCTGGATGGCGTTTGGGCCGGTGGCGATTGTGTCGCTGGTGGTGACGACCTGACGGTGGCTGCGGTCGAAGATGGCAAACGTGCAGCTGAATCCATTCATCAAACACTGAGCGCATAAACGGGAGAACGGCAAGATGGTTGACCTTCGTAACGATTTTCTCGGGATTAAATCTCCCAATCCATTTTGGTTGGCTTCTGCGCCGCCAACGGATCGCGAAACCAACGTTGTGCGCGCATTCAAGGCGGGTTGGGGTGGGGTGGTTTGGAAAACCTTGGGCGAAGATCCTCATGTCGTCAATGTTAATGGACCCCGTTACGGCGCGATCCATGCCGGCGACAGACGGTTGATCGGGCTCAACAATATCGAGCTCATTACCGACCGGCCGCTCGGTATAAATCTGCAGGAAATCAAAAAGGTGAAACGCGAATGGCCTGACCGTGCCATGGTCGTTTCCCTGATGGTGCCATGTGAAGAGCAGAACTGGGTTGATATCCTCAAAGCGGTGGAAGACACCAATGCCGATGGCGTCGAACTTAATTTTGGTTGTCCTCACGGGATGTCAGAACGTGGTATGGGCGCTGCTGTCGGCCAGGTGCCGGAATATGTTGGCATGGTCGCGCGTTGGTGCAAGGCAAATACTCGCATGCCGGTGATTGTAAAACTTACGCCAAATATTGGCGACATCCGCCAGCCTGCGCGTGCCGCAAATGAGGGTGGCGCTGATGCGGTTTCGCTGATCAATACGGTGAATTCAATCATTGGTGTGGACCTGGATATCATGGCACCGGAACCCCACACCGATGGAAAAGGCACTCATGGCGGGTATTGCGGACCGGCGGTGAAACCAATTGCGCTCAATATGGTGGCTGAGATTGCCCGCGATCCGGAAACCCATGGCTTGCCCATTTCAGGGATTGGCGGCATCACCACTTGGAGGGATGCAGCAGAGTTCATGGCACTCGGCGCAGGAAACGTGCAGGTTTGTACAGCGGCCATGACCTATGGTTTCAAGATCATTGATGAGCTGACATCGGGTTTAAAAAACTGGATGTCGGAAAAAGGCTATTCAAGCATTGATGAATTTATCGGCATGGCGGTTCCCAATGTCACAGATTGGCAATACCTCAATCTCAATCACATTGTGAAAGCCAAGATCGATCAGGATAAATGCATCAAATGCGGGCGTTGCCATATTGTTTGTGAGGACACATCTCATCAGGCGATTACATCTATGCTTGATGGTCAGCGGCATTTTGAGGTGATTGATGAAGAGTGCGTTGGCTGCAATCTTTGCGTCAGCGTTTGTCCGGTTGAAAATTGCATCACTCTGGAGCAGATGACAGAAGGCACAGACCCGCGCACTGGCCAGCCGATCAATCCAGACTATGCGAACTGGACCACTCACCCCAACAATCCTAATCGGGTAGGTGAGGCGGCTGAATAGTGGCATCTGCCGCTACCGCTGCTGTTAATTCGGCCACAACACGGCGCGCGCATTTAGCGATGCTGGTGTTCGCGTTCTTGATCAGCTCGTCATTCACCGTTGGCCAGGCAATCACGGCGGCCCTGGATCCGATTGCACTTACCTTCATGCGTTTTGTGTTTGCGGGTTTGATCTTTCTGGTCATCTTGCTGGCTAGCGGCCGATCCTTATCGCGGCCTTCTTTGCCTGATTTGGCGCGCTACGGCTGGCTGGCTCTGCTTTTGATATTGTATTTTGTGCTGATGTTTGAAGCTTTGCGCTGGACGGATGCGCTAAGCACCGGCGTTATTTTCACACTGGCACCGCCGATGACCGTCCTCATGTCATGGCTTGTGTTGGGCCAGCGTTTTTCAGCCCGAGAATGCGCAGCACTTGGCATTGCAGCAATTGCTGCGGTCTGGGTGATGTTTGATGGCAGCTTGGAAAAGTTGACAAGTTTCTCTCTTGGAAAAGGCGAGATTATTTTTCTGATTGGTGCAGCTTGTTACGCTGCTTATTCGCCATCCGTGCGCAAGCTGCATCGCTCGCAAAACCTTGTTGATCTAACTTTGTGGACTCTGATCGCAGGGCTGGTTCTGCTGGCGGTTTATGGCTGGCAGATTATTCTTGATGTGAACTGGCCTGAACTGCCGGGGTATGTTTACCTCGGTATCGTGCACCTTGCTGTCTTTACCACAGCAATGTCATTTTATCTCATTCAGTATGCCAGCCTGCATCTGCCCTCTGGCAAGGTCATGGCTTACACTTATCTGATCCCGGCATTTATTGTTTTGCAAAACATAGTGCTCGGTGCGCCTTGGCCATCCGTGTCGGTGTTGGCGGGGGTGCTCGTGATTGCGTCGGCGATGATTATTCTCCAGCGCTCATGAGCGGGGCAGCAATCCGTTTAGAAAAACCGCCTTGAGTGTTTCAGATGCATTGGCAAAACGCTGTTCGCGCGGACCTGGGGATAACGTATCGATCTGTGCTTCAAAATCCGCATAATGCTGGGTGGCGGCCCAAATCATATAGACCAGGTGAACCGGGTCGACTGGGTTAAGCTTTCCAGCATCTATCCATTTCTGGATTACGGCACATTTCTCATCAACAAGAGGTTTAAGCTCGCCGGTTAGAATTTGCTGAATACGCGGTGCACCTTGAAGCATTTCATTGGCGAATAATCGCGAAGCTGCGGGGGCGGTGCGGGAGAGGTTTAGCTTCCGTTCGATATAGCTCCAGATTTCTTCAGCTGGTTCTCCATCTGGATTGAGCATGGTCAACGGTTCAAGCCATTCATCAAGGGTACGTTCCAGAACTGCGATGTAAATCTCTTCCTTGCCGGCAAAGTAGTACAGCAGATTTGGCTTCGACATCTCCGCCATCTTGGCGATTTGATCGATAGTGGAACCGCGAAATCCATAAGACGAGAACACCTTAAGGGCGGCATCAAGAATGCGCTTTTCATTACGCTCCTGAATTCGGGTGCGCTTTTGTGAGTTATGTGCGCGGTGGGTCATTGGGCTTTGCCTGGTTCAATACCAATTCCAGTGAGGATGATCCGCACAACCTGTTCCTTCGCATCTTCAAATTGGCGCGCGTTAAGGGGTTTGCCGCCGTTTAAGGTTTCAATCTGATGATTGTAATCTGCATAATGCTGGGTTGTCGCCCAAATCATGTAGAGGAGATATTCCGGATTTACCGGCGCAATTTTACCTTGGTCGATCCAGCGTTGAATGACTGCGGTGCGCGTATCTGTCCATTCCCTTAATGTCGTTTCCAGATAGTCATGAATGACGGGAGCCTTATGCAACACTTCATTGGCCCAAACCTTGGAGCCCATAGGATGATCGCGGCTAATGTCCATTTTTTTTGAGATGTAACGGGTCAACGCATCGGCGGGATCATTGCAGTCGTCAAATGAATTTGCGGCCTCAAGCCAAATGTTGAAAATATTGTCCACCACCTGACGGTAAAGTTTTTCCTTGGTGGGAAAATAGTAATGGAGATTGGCTTTTGGAATTTTCGCCCGCTTGGCGATTAGACTGGTGGTTGCGCCTTTAAATCCATATTCGGCAAAAACAGATTCAGCGGCTTCAAGAATGCTCTTTTCGTTCTCGTGACGAATGTCTGCCTTGCCGATTTTCTTGCCGGTTTCCAATTTTGTCCCCATAGGCGGTTTTTCTCACGGTCATGTGCTTGACCATGTGGTCAGGAGGGGTTAGCGTTTATCTTGACCGATTGGTCAGGATTTTACAACCACCAGAGCAAAACCACCCATAAGAGGGGTCGCTCTTGTTAGGTTTGAACCGGATTTCAGGGAGAATTCATCCGGCCAGCGCATTCAAAATCAAATTACAAACTGACGGGGCAGAACACTATGGCAATTGCAAGCAATCTCAGGATCAACGGCGACCGGTTGTGGGATTCTCTTATGGAGATGGCCAAGATTGGACCCGGTGTTGCCGGTGGCAATAATCGCCAGACATTGACCGACGAAGATGCAGAAGGCCGCGCGCTGTTTCAG
>CAJQND010000061.1 GCA_905479595.1 uncultured Hyphomicrobiales bacterium | reverse complement strand
AATGGTTTTCATTACAGTAACATTTTCGAATTGTACCGATTGGATAGTATCTTGGTGGTGGGTTCATAGATTGATAAAATCTAGAAAATTTTCTCGTGTCTAAAAAGGACTATCTGGCCTCCGTTTTTGCAAACTTGAGAGTGAAATAAGACATCATTTCCATTGTTGGTAAATCCCCTGCTGGCGGTGGAGCGCAATTATTCAGGTGCTGCGGAAAACGATGGACAATCAGACTGATTGTATGAGGGCAAATTTCATGCTGACCCACTGCCATATCCTTGCCCGGCGTGACATCTGAGATAAACGGCGGTATAAGCGGGCTCGGGATTCTATGGGAGGGATCTGGCGGTTGCGTGAAATCAATCATACACACAACGCTGAAAACTGGCTTAAACCTGTGGTTTTGCCCGGTTGTGACAGGGGTTTGGGCAAATGAGCCTCGATGACCTTATCGGTCCGGACCTGGATGACGGGTTCGAAGACGAATATCAGGAGCGCAGAGGCTTTTTGCGGCGCATTGGCTATGCGTTCCGTGAACGCCAGATTTACGTGCGCAGCGATGGTGATGTTCAGTTCATAACATTGCGTTCCTGGGTTCAGGTCTGCGCGGCGATTATCTTCGTCGCCGGGTTGTTCTGGCTGGCTTATGCGTCCGTCAATGTTGCCTTCAAAGATCAGTTGATTGCCCTTAAAGACCTCCGTGCCCAGCAGGCGCGTATTGTCTATGAAGACAGGCTCACCTCGATGCGCACTGCGGTTGACCGGTTGAGCGGCCAGCTTTTGCTGGATCAGGATCAGTATATTGAGAAAGTTGAAAAGCTTGGAGGCGAGTTTGACCAGCTTTCCGAGCGCCATCGCCGTATGGAACAGTTTTTCCGCCAAGGCTGGATTCCTACACGCAAGGCTTCCGCTCCGAAAACGGACGAACCTGCGCAAGTAACCGATGAACCTGCTGACGGCAATTTTGAATCTCCCGCAGGTCCTTACGCGGCACCAGGGTTTACCGGCAAAGGTGACCTCGGAATTCGCCATAAGGAAAAGCAAAAAGGGTCAGAATTTCAGAAAGGGTCTTCGGTTGCACCTCAGCGTAAACCGTTCACGAACCATGCTGAAGCCAGTGCGCCGTTAAACCGTTTGCGTGCCCAGTTTGCAGAGATCAGCGCACGTCAGCTGGCCCTTCTCGATGAGGTCGAGAAAGCCAGCGAAAATCGTATCCGCACGGCGACGAAGGCAATCAAGCGCATCGGCCTGAACCCCAAGCGCGTCGTGAAGGCGGTGAAAAAAGACAAGACGAATATTGGCGGACCTTATGTTGATCCGAACGATCCCGCGTTTAAAGACGATTTTCTTGGTAACAAGATGCTTCTTGCAGGGCAAAAAATTGCCCAGGCAGAGAAACTGACCATGGCGCTGGACAAGATGCCTCTTGTCTATCCAATGCGCGGAAAGTACCGGGTAACCAGCGGGTTTGGCGTTAGAAACGACCCATTCCGCCGCCGCCGGGCCATGCATACAGGGATAGATTTCAAAGCCCGTTTCGGCCATCCCGTGCGCGCCACTGCCGATGGGGTGGTGGTATCAGCAGGGCGCAAGGGTGCCTATGGCAAGCTGGTGGAACTGCGCCATGCCAACGGGATTAAAACCCGGTATGCCCACCTTTCAATGATTAAGGTGCGCCGAGGCCAGAAGGTCAAACGCGGCCAGATGATCGGTAAACTGGGAAATACCGGCCGCAGCACCGGTCCACACCTGCATTATGAAACCCGCATCTGGAAAAAAGCGGTGTCTCCCCGGCGTTTCTGGAAAGCTCAGAAACTGTTAAACTGAGAAAACCTGTCCGATTAGCCGCCTGGTTTCAGCAGGGCGTGCTTTTTCTTTCCAAATGAAAGCTTGATTGCACCATCGGTGTTGAGGTTTGCCGCGCTAAGCTCCATCGCCTCATCGGTGATCTGCACGTCGTTTATCCGCACACCGCCGCCTTTGATATGGCGGCGTGCTTCGCCGTTGGATTTGGCGAACCCTGTTGCCACCAGCGCACTGAGCACGCCAAGCCCGGAAGCCAGATCGATATCAAAGCTGGGTAAGCCTTCCGCTGCGCCACCTTGTTCGAAAGTGCGACGGGCGGTTTCCTTTGAGGCTTCTGCTGCGTCGCGGCCATGCACCATGGCGGTTGCTTCGGTTGCCAGCACCTTCTTGGCCTCATTCAGCTCATTACCTTGCAGGGCTTCAAGCCGTGCGACTTCGTCCAGTGATAATGTGGTGAAAAGGCGCAGGAAACGGCCCACGTCGTTGTCTTCGGTGTTTCTGAAGTACTGCCAGTATTCGTAAGGCTGGAGCATGTCGGCATTAAGCCAAACCGCGCCGGAAGCGGTTTTACCCATCTTTGCGCCTGATGAGGTTGCCAATAGCGGGGTGGTGAGGGCAAAAACATGCTTGCCATCCACCCGGCGGGTGAGTTCCATGCCGTTGACGATATTGCCCCACTGGTCTGAGCCACCCATCTGAAGAGTGCAGCCATGACGCCGGGTGAGCTCGAGGTAGTCATAGGCCTGTAGCACCATGTAGTTGAACTCAAGCAAGGTGAGAGGCTGCTCGCGGTCGAGGCGCAGCTTCACAGAATCGAATGTGAGCATGCGGTTTATGGTGAAATGCGGCCCGAAATCGCGCAGGAACGAGATGTAGTTCAGCTCTTTCAACCAGTCATCATTGTTGACCATCAACGCTTCCGTTGGGCCATCACCAAAAGTAAGCAATTGCTCAAAGATTTTCCTGATGCCGGCCATATTGGCCGCAATGTCATCGTCGGTGAGCATCTTGCGGCTTTCATCCTTGCCGGAAGGGTCGCCCACCTTGCTGGTGCCGCCACCCATAAGCGCGATGGGGCGATGACCTGTCTGTTGCATCCAGTAAAGCATCATGATCTGCACCAGCGAGCCCGCATGCAGGCTGGGGGCGGTGCAGTCAAACCCGATATAGGCGGTGATGATCCCATCCAATGCAGCTTGATCAAGGCCTTCGGCATCGGAACACTGGTGGATAAAACCGCGCTCATCAAGCACGCGCAGAAAGTCGGATTTGAATTTGGTCATTTGCTTCGCCGTTGCGGGAATCTGTAAAGGGTGTAACTTCAGGCCCAGAGACCTTGGCGGGGCTCATAACATGGAGGGCCACATGGTGGAAGTACTTACGGCGATCGGATTGATGAGCGGCACCTCAATGGATGGCATTGATGTGGCACTGGTACGCACAGACGGCGTTGATATTGTCGAGCGGGGACCCAATGCTGAATTTGCCTATGATCAAGAGTTTCGCACTCTGCTGAGCCGTGCAATCAGCGATGCAAAAACAATGACAGACCGCAATGCCCGGCCTGGAAGTCTGGTTGAATCAGAATCTCAACTTACTCAACGACATGTTGAGGTAGTTGACTCATTTTTGCAGCAAAACGGCTTAACCGATTCTGATATCGACATAATCGGTTTTCACGGCCAAACGGTTTTGCACCGCCCCGAGATCGGATTGACGGTCCAACTTGGCGATGGTTCTGAATTGGCCGCGGCCACCGGCATTAACGTGATGGCTGACATGCGCGCCGCTGACATGGTGGCGGGTGGCCAGGGCGCGCCCCTGGCACCGGCTTATCACCGCGCTATGGCCAGCAAGATTGATCTGCGCCCGGTGGTGTTCGTCAATATCGGCGGGGTTGGAAATGTCACCTTCATTGGTGCTGATGACACACTGATTGCTTTCGATACGGGCCCTGGAAATGTGCTGGTGGATGAATGGGTGAAAGCGCATGCCGGTCTTCCATTCGATGATGGTGGAAAGATCGCTGCCGGCGGCACGCCCGATCAGGCCCGCATCGCTGCCATGCTCAATAATGATTACTTTGCCGAAGGGCCGCCAAAATCTCTCGACCGGTATGATTTTTCAGCAGACAGCGTGGCTGGGATGAACCTTGCTGATGGTGCAGCCACGCTAACTGCGTTCACCGCTGCATCCCTTTCCAAGGCGCAGGCGCATTTTCCGCAAACCCCGCAAGCCTGGGTTATTTGTGGCGGCGGCGCGCGGAATGCCACGTTAATGGGCATGCTCGCTGCAGAACTGCCGGGTAAAGTTATGACTGCAAATGATATCGGCCTCGACAGTGCTACCATCGAGGCCGAAGCTTTTGCTTATCTCGCCGTGCGCTCCCTGAAAGGCTTACCGCTGACTTTTCCCGGTACAACAGGGATTGGCCAGCCGGTCACCGGGGGCGTTTGGCATCAATCGTCTCTGGAACGCACCCCGTCGAGTTCCAGACGCATGTCGAGATAGTCTTCAACAAGCTTCATCAACTCATCGGTTTTTTCTTCAAAGAAGTGATTGGCCCCGGGCACCACTTCGTTGTCGATGATGATTCCCTTTTGGGTTCTGAGCCGTTCCACCAGTTTGTCGACATCTTCCAGCGGCGTCACAGAATCATTGTCCCCATGCACAAACAGGCCCGAAGCCGGGCAGGGTGCGAGGAACGAGAAATCGTAATGATTGGCCATTGGAGCAATCGACAGAAACCCGTCAACTTCCGGACGACGCATCAACAACTGCATGGAAATCCAGGCACCAAACGACACACCGCCAATCCAGCAGGTGCGTGCATCGCGGTTGAACCCTTGCATCCAGTCGAGTGCGGCAGCAGCGTCGGATAATTCTCCAACGCCATTGTCAAACAATCCCTGGCTGCGTCCAACGCCGCGAAAATTAAACCGCATGACCGAGAAGTCCCGCTCGATAAACGCATAATACAGCGCATGAACAATAGGATTGTTCATCGTGCCGCCAAATTGCGGGTGCGGATGCAGGAGAATCGCGGTTGGCGCGTTCGGACCTTTATTGTGGTGATAGCGGCCTTCGAGGCGGCCGGCCGGGCCGTTAAAAATCACTTCAGGCATGTTGGTTTCCGGTTGGTCGGATTATCTGTTAGTGGGCACCATTGATTACTTGACTCCCGTAGTCAGGAAATATAGGTGTTCTTTAGAATGGTTCAAGAAACCGGATGCAACCCATGCCCCGTTCTTCAACCCTCTCAAGGGCCGGTTGATAGCATGGAAACATGGGGCAAGTGCAAGAAAATCATGCGCTTGCGCAGCATTTGTGAGGAATAAAAGGCAATTCAACGATGAAACTGTCAACCAGAGGCAGATATGCCGTCATGGCAATGTCAGATATTGCGATCAATTCTATCGGTGCGCCGGTGTCATTGGGCGATATTTCTGGCCGTCAGGGTATTTCCCAGGCGTTTCTTGAACAATTGTTTGGTCAGTTGCGCAAAAACGGCCTGGTGAATAGCGTGCGCGGGCCGGGTGGCGGTTATACGTTGGCCCATAACGCAGATGAAATTTGCATCGCTGATATTGTCACGGCAGTGGATGAACCCCTTCAGGTGACGCGCTGCCAGGGCGACGCCATTGACGGCTGCGTGGATGGCGAAAAGTGTAATACGCACGAATTGTGGGCAGCTCTTGGCCGCCAGGTTTACGGCTTTTTGGCCGCTGTTACCCTCGGCGACGTGGCTGAAAAACGCAATCTGGCCCTGGCTGCAAGCGTGCGCCGGGCGAAAGCACCTACGGTGAGGAGTCAGGCATGAGGTCATATCTTGACCATAATGCCACCACGCCAGTGCGCCCGGAGGCGATGGAAGCGGTTTCTGCAGCACTTTGCCTTGGGGGCAATGCCTCATCTGTGCATAACGAAGGCCGCGCTGCCAAGGCGCTTTTGGAACGCGCCCGCGAACAGGTTGCAGGCCTTGTTGGCGCGCGGGCTGCAGATGTGACGTTTACTTCAGGTGGCACCGAAGTTGCCAATTTGGTGATTAAAGGTAACAAATGCGACCGCATTCTTATGAGTGCTGTCGAGCACCCTTGTGTGCTTAATGCTGCGCGAAATTCCGGCAAACCGACAGAAACCATTCCGGTTACATCTGAAGGCGTTATTGATCTTAAAGCTCTGGAAACGCTGTTGAATGCGGGCGAGGGCAATGCGCTCGTGGCCGTGATGATGGCCAATAATGAAACCGGTGTTGTTCAGCCAATTTCCGAAGTGGCGGCACTTGCCCATGAACATGGCGCAGTGGTTTTTTGTGACGCGGTACAGGCTGGCGGCAAAATGCCGGTCAATATGTTGCTCAGTGGTGTCGATTGTCTGTCGATTTCCGCTCATAAAATTGGAGGCCCGGCAGGGTCGGGTGCATTGATTGCACTGCCGTCGATGGCAATCGGGGCGCTTCAGCACGGCGGCGGCCAGGAATTGCGGCGGCGTCCGGGCACGGAAAACATTTCCGGTATTGCCGGTTTTGGTGCTGCAGCGGCGAAAGTGGCGCAAGAACCGGTCGAATGTCGGGTGTTGCGCGACGCGTTGGAAGCGGGCGTGAAGAGGGTACGCAGCGATGCTGTGTTTTTCGGCGCTGGTGAAGACCGGCTCAATAATACCAGCTTTTTTGCCGTGCCAGGAATGAGCGCTGAAATGCTGGTCATTGCGCTCGATCTTGCTGGCATTGCGGTGAGCTCCGGTTCTGCCTGCTCTTCTGGCAAGGTGCACCGTTCTCATGTGCTGGATGCCATGAGTGCGAATGGTGATCTAGCTAATGGTGCGATCCGGGTCAGTTTTGGCTGGACCAGCACGAAAGCGGATGTAGACGCCTTTTTGGCGGCATTTGAAGAAATTAACAGCCGTGCGGTGAAACCCGCGGCAGGAGAAGCTGCGTAAGCAGTATGGGTTTAAAGGTTTAGGAACGGAGAAGCGGTTTGGCTGCAGTTCAAGATACCATCGAACAGGTTCGCGGCGTTGATGTGGACAAGTACAAATACGGTTTCAAAACCGAAATTGAGAGCGAACTTGCGCCCAAGGGCCTGTCTGAAGACATTGTGCGCTACATTTCTGGCAAAAATGATGAGCCGGAATGGCTGCTGGAATGGCGTCTGGAGGCCTACCGCCGCTGGCTAACCATGGAAGAGCCAGACTGGGCGCGGGTTGATTATCCAAAGATCGATTTTCAGGATCTGTACTATTACGCAGCGCCGAAAACCACTGAAGGCCCGAAAAGCCTTGATGAAGTGGACCCGATCTTGTTGGAAACCTACGCCAAGCTCGGCATACCTCTGAAAGAGCAGGAAATTCTTGCCGGTGTGCGCAAGCATGATGAGCCAAGTACCCTCGATGAAGACGGGGTTGGCGAAATGGGGTCAGGGCGCGTGGCGATCGATGCGGTGTTTGATTCCGTTTCGGTGGTTACAACGTTCAAGAAAGAGCTGGCCAAGGCCGGCGTGATCTTCTGCTCGATATCTGAAGCAGTGAGAGAGCACCCGGAACTGGTGAAGAAATACCTCGGCACCGTGGTGCCTCAGTCGGATAATTTCTATGCGACGCTCAACTCGGCCGTCTACTCCGATGGATCGTTTGTGTACATCCCTGAAGGGGTGCGCTGTCCTATGGAGCTTTCCACCTATTTCCGTATCAACGAGGAAAACACCGGTCAGTTTGAACGCACCCTGATTATCGCCGAAAAGGGATCTTACGTGAGCTATCTCGAAGGCTGCACGGCCCCAATGCGCGATGAAAACCAGCTTCATGCCGCTGTGGTGGAACTGGTGGCACTGGACGATGCGGAGATTAAGTATTCGACCGTACAGAACTGGTACCCGGGCGATGCGAACGGCAAGGGCGGGATCTACAATTTCGTCACGAAACGCGGCGATTGCCGGGGCAAGAACTCCAAGATTTCCTGGACCCAGGTTGAAACCGGTTCGGCGATTACGTGGAAATACCCCTCATGCATCTTGCGTGGCGAAAACTCCCGTGGCGAGTTCTATTCCATCGCCATTTCCAACGGACGCCAGCAGGTGGATTCAGGCACCAAAATGATCCATCTTGGCAAGAATTCCTCGAGCCGGATCATTTCCAAGGGCATTTCGGCAGGCCATTCGCAAAACACCTATCGCGGCCTGGTTTCCGCCCACCGCAAGGCGACCGGCGCACGCAATTTCACCCAGTGTGATTCTCTGCTGATAGGCGATAAATGTGGTGCGCATACTGTGCCTTACATCGAGGCGAAAAATTCGTCTTCGACGTTTGAGCATGAGGCGACCACGTCAAAGATTTCCGATGATCAGATGTTCTATGCCCGCCAGCGCGGTCTTGGCGAGGAAGAGGCGGTTGCCCTCATCGTCAACGGCTTCGTGCGCGATGTTCTGCAACATCTGCCGATGGAATTCATGGCTGAAACACAAAAACTGATCGGGATCAGTTTGGAGGGAAGTGTCGGTTAAACGGCGCAAGTTCTCCATACTTCCATCCCGGGCCTCATGATGAGGTTTAAAAGAATTATCCCGCACTGGCGGGCAGTGATTAAAGGAAAGACAAATGCTGGATATCAAGAATCTTCATGTGAAGATTGCCGACGAAGACACTGAAATCCTTAAAGGAGTTAACCTGACCGTTAATCCTGGAGAGGTCCATGCGATTATGGGGCCGAACGGTTCCGGCAAATCGACACTGTCATATGTTTTGTCGGGCAAGGAAGATTATGAAGTGACCGAAGGTTCCGTCACGTATGATGGCGCCGACCTGCTGGATATGGAAATCGAAGAACGCGCCTCAGCCGGACTTTTTCTGGCGTTTCAATATCCGATTGAAATTCCTGGCGTACCGACAATGACGTTCCTGCGTACCGCCCTTAATGCCCAGCGTAAGGCGCGCGGTGAAGAGGAATTGACCACGCCTGCGTTCATGAAGCTTGTGAAAGAAAAAGCACAACAGTTGAAAGTGCGCCCGGAAATGTTGAAACGCCCGGTTAACGTGGGCTTCTCCGGTGGTGAGAAAAAGCGCGCTGAGATTCTGCAAATGGCAGTGCTTGAGCCAAAGCTTTGCGTGTTGGATGAAACCGATTCCGGCCTCGATATCGATGCCCTGCGCGTTGTTGCAGAAGGGGTGAATGCCCTGCGCTCGCCAGACCGCGCGATGATCGTCATCACCCATTATCAGCGCCTGCTGGAATACATTGTGCCCGATGTGGTGCATGTCTTGTCAAATGGCCGGGTAGTGAAAACCGGCGGCAAGGAACTGGCGCTGGAGCTGGAAGCAAATGGCTATGCCGAATTTGAAACCGAAGCGGCATAGGGATTGATGCAAATGAACTCCGCAGTTGAAAAAACGCCCGCCGAGGCTGCCTATCTTGTTGCTTTTGACGGCGACGGCCTGCCGTCAGGTCCCGCATGGCTGGATAGCCAGCGCAGTGCTGCGCGTGCAGCATTTGTTGCCAGCGGGTTGCCACACCGGCGCATTGAAGAGTGGAAATATACCGATCTTCGCAATCAGCTTGCTGCCGGATATCCACCTTTGGGTGAAGCGCCGCTGGCAGACGTTGCCCGTTTCCAGGAAATGATTGCAGCATCGCCATTTGCTGGTCTTGATACGGCACGCGCTGTGTTCGCTGACGGGGTTTTCCGGCCGGAATTGTCCAATCTTGCCTTAGGCGACGATGTCGACATTCTGTCTCTTGCTGAATGTCTTGATGAAGCACCTGATTGGGTAACAAGCAATCTCGGCCAGGTGATGAGCAGGCCCGATAACGCAATTGCAGCGCTGAACATGGCGTTTGCCCGCCACGGGGCAGCCGTGCGCGTGCGGGGACGCCAGGAAAAGCCTTTGGAACTCATTTTTCTGCATACCGCGTCCGGGCATCACACGGTGACCAATCGCAACCTGATTGTGGTGGAAGAGGGTGCCCATGCGCACATTCTTGAAAGCCACCTGGGTGCGTCTGGTCAGGAATATCTGGCCAATATCGTCACCGAGATCAGTGTTGGTAAGTCTGCCGTGCTCGATCATGTTAAAGTGCAGATGGAAGCTGATGGCGCAGTGCACCTTTCTGACGTCAACATCTGGCTCGGCGAGAACGCCAACGCCAATAGTTTTGTTGCATCCACCGGTGCCAGCGTATCGCGCAATCAGGTATTTGCAGAGTTTGGTGGCGAACATACCAACCTCAATCTTTCTGGTGCCTGCATGCTGGCTGGATCGCAGCATTGCGACACTACGCTGGAAGTGGACCACGCTGTGCCCCATTGCACCAGCCGGGAGCTTTTCAAGTTGGTGCTGGATGATACATCTCGCGGCATTTTTCAGGGCAAGGTGAGTGTTCGCCCCAACGCCCAGAAGACCGATGGCAAGCAAATGGCTCAGGCGCTTTTGCTCGCTGAAACTGCCGAGTTTGATGCCAAGCCGGAACTTGAAATTTTCGCCGATGATGTGGTTTGTGGCCACGGGGCGACGGCGGGTGATCTGGATGAGGAACACCTTTATTATCTGCGTGCTCGCGGAATTCCCAAACGTGAGGCGATGGCCTTGTTGATCGCTGCCTTTATCGGTGAGGCGTTTGATGAAGTGACGAGTGATGATGTGCGCGAGGCTTTGGCGGGTTTTGCCGGTGCCTGGCTCGACCAGCACACGGAGCGTGGCTGATGCTCAAGCAAACTGCAAACCCGGCTTATGATGTAGAGAAAATCCGCAAGGATTTTCCCATTCTGTCACGCGAAGTCTATGGCAAGCCTCTGGTTTATCTCGACAATGCGGCGTCAGCGCAAAAGCCGGTGCAGGTGCTCGAACGCATTCAGCAAGCCTATGGTGAAGACTATGCCAATGTGCATCGTGGCCTGCATTTTCTCTCTAATGCCTCAACAGATGCATTTGAAGATGCGCGCGAAACCGTGCGCAAATTCATCAACGCGCGATCCACCGATGAAATCATTTTCACGCGCAATGCCACTGAGGCGATCAATCTGGTGGCCCAATGCTATGGCGGTGAAGTGATTGGCGAAGGCGATGAGATCGTCATTTCCATTCTTGAACACCATTCCAATATCGTGCCATGGCATTTTCATCGTGAGCGCAATGGCGCAGTTTTGAAATGGGCACCGGTTTCCGATGAAGGTGAATTCCTGCTGGAAGAGTATGAAAAACTGCTCACCCCACGCACCAAAATAGTTGCCATCACGCAAATGTCGAATGCTCTTGGTGTTATCACACCAATCAAGCAAATTATTGATTTAGCACATGAAAAAGGCATTCCGGTTTTAGTGGATGGCTCTCAGGCTGCCGTGCATATGCCAGTAGATGTGCAGGCGCTGGATGCTGATTTTTATGTCTTTACCGGTCACAAGACCTATGGGCCTTCAGGCATCGGGGTTTTGTTTGGCAAGAAACATCTGCTTGAAAAAATGCCGCCTTATCAGGGCGGTGGTGAAATGATTGTTGATGTGCATGAAGACGTCATTACCTATGCCGCGCCACCCCACCGTTTTGAGGCTGGCACCCCGGCAATTGCCCAGGCGATTGGTCTTGGCGCAGCGCTTACCTATATGATGGATATAGGGATTGAGAATATCGCCGCCCATGAAGCAGCCTTGCGCGATTATGCCGACCAGCGTTTGCGGGAAATCAATTCGCTTCGTTTGTATGGCACGGCCAAGGATAAGGGTGCGATTTTCTCATTTGCAATGGAAGGCGCCCATGCCCATGATATCTCAACGGTGATCGACCGTTATGGGGTGGCAGTGCGGGCTGGAACCCATTGCACCCAGCCCTTGCTGGAGCGATTTAACGTCACCTCGACATGCCGGGCATCATTTGGCATGTACAATACACTAGATGAAGTTGATGCGCTGGTTGATGCGCTCAACAAAGCAGCGGAGTTTTTCGCATGACCACCTCTGACGAGCGCAAGGACGAAGCGTCTCCAACTGACACCTCATGTGCACCTGCCATGCCGCCGGAAGGCATGCCTTCTGCAGAAGAAGATGATGGCTGGGGCGCCAAAAATGCCGCGCCGGAAGGCCAGCATTCAAGCGCCATTCCGCCAGAGGAAATTGCCCGGCTGACCGACGATATGATTGCCGCGATCAAAACCGTATATGATCCGGAAATTCCAGTTGATATTTTTGAACTCGGCCTCATCTATAAGATCGATATCGATGATGATCGCAATATCGATGTCGAAATGACGTTGACTGCCCCAGGTTGCCCGGTGGCTGGCGATATGCCCGGATGGGTGCATGATGCGGTCGCCATGGTGCAGGGTGTGCAAAGCGTTAAGGTGGATCTGGTGTTTGATCCCCCATGGGATATTTCGCGGATGTCGGATGAAGCCAAAATCTCGTTGAACATGTGGTAGGAAAAGCTATGGCAACTGCAACTTTACGGCCCAAACCAAAAGTGATGACTTTGAGCGAATCTGCCGCAGAACGAGTGGCGGAAATCATGTCCAATTCTGATGGCGATATTGCCGGCGTGCGCATTGGTGTCAAAAATGGCGGTTGTGCTGGCATGGCCTACACTATGGATTATGCGACAGAGGCGAATGCGTTGGATGAAGTGGTGGAAGACAAGGGCGTGACCTTGTTTGTCGATCCCAAGGCGGTCTTGTTCCTGCTCGGTACCGAGATGGATTACGAAGTCAGCAAACTCAAATCAGGCTTTGTATTCAATAACCCAAACGAAACCTCAGCCTGCGGCTGCGGCGAATCGGTTGCCATCACACCGGTGGAAATGCCAGAAGCTGGATTCTGAGCTTCAACAATTTGCTCCGATGACCGATAATCTCACCCTCCGCAACGCACACTGCGATGATGTTCCGGCGTTGCTGGAAATCTACAACCATTATGTGCGCGAAACGGCGGTCTCATTTGACATTGAGCCGGTCAGTCTGGCTGTGCGGCGCGACTGGTTCAAACAGTTCTCTGAAGATGGGCCGCACCAGCTTGTTGTGGCGGCGCGTGAAGGCGTGCTGGTCGGGTATGCAAGTTCTGCCATCTTTCGCCTAAAACCCGCTTATGCCCGCTCGGTGGAAACAACCATATACTTGGCACCCGGCGAGATTGGACACGGGACAGGCGCTGCACTCTATGAGCATCTCTTTGCGCGTATTACCCCAGCCGGGCTCCACCGCGCCTATGGGGTGATCACATTGCCGAATTATGCCTCGATTGGCCTGCATGAAAAACTGGGGTTTGTCGGTATCGGGATTTTGAGCGAGGTGGGGATAAAGTTTGGGAAATATTGGGACACGTACTGGATGGAACGGCAGTTTTGAGTGTTTTTGCCAAAAAATGAAAATAAACGATAAAAATTTGACACGAAACGGCATTAAACGGCACGAAACGACACAAAATGTGAGCCAAATCAAACTCATTTCACCATATGGCTAGCATATGGAAATCGGTGCTGGTCTTGGTGAAAATCTTCATGCTATAGAGGCGCCCGGTCAAGTGGCCGGTTTGGCAGAAAATGCGGGCGTGGTGGAATTGGTAGACACGCCAGATTTAGGTTCTGGTGGCTGAAAGCCGTGGGGGTTCAAGTCCCTCCGCCCGCACCAAATGCCAACCACCCCTTGACATTGCGCCGGATTGGCCGCATTCCGCGCGATTGAACCCGTATAACTGCCGACGCGCGCACCGCTTGTGCGCCTGCGAAATTCAAGGATCTGATGGTGCCATGCAAGTAACTGAAACTCTCAATGACGGCTTAAAGCGTGAGCTGAAAATCATCGTTGACGCCAAAGAGCTTGGCGGCAAACTGGATGAACGCCTGCATGAATTGAAGAATCAGGTGCAGTTGAAAGGCTTTAGGCCCGGTAAAGTGCCGATGAACCACCTCAAAAAGGTCTATGGCAAACAGGCCATGGCAGAAGTCGTGGAAAAGGCCGTTGGGGAAACAACCCAGGCCGCCCTTGCAGAACGCAAGGAAAACCCGGCCTACCAGCCAGAAGTGGCTTTTGATGAGAGCAAGGACATGCAGCCCGTTCTGGATGGCGCTGAAGACCTCGAATTCTCAATGACTTACGAAGTTGTACCGAATTTTGAGGTCTCCGATCTCTCCAAACTCAAATTCGAAAAACTCGTTGCTGAAGTTCAGGAAAAAGACATTGACGAAGCGATGGAAAACATCGTTGGCCAGTTCAAGGACTTCGAACCCAAGGGCGACAAGTCCAAGGCGGCAATGGACGATCAGGTGGTGATCGACTTTACCGGCAAGATTGATGGCGTGGAATTTGAAGGCGGTGCAGCTGAAGCGGCTCCGCTGGAGCTTGGCTCCAACTCGTTCATTCCCGGGTTTGAAGACCAGTTGGTTGGCGTGAAAGTTGGCGACGAAAAAGTTGTCGAAGTTTCGTTCCCGGCAGACTATCAGCAGCCTGATCTGGCTGGAAAAGAAGCCCAGTTCGATGTGGTTGTAAAAGAAGTCAACAAGCCGAAAAAAGGCGAAGCCAATGACGAAATGGCGCAGAAAATGGGTCTTGAGAACGTCAAAGCCCTGCGTGATGCCGTTAAGGAACAGGCCGAAAATGATTTCGCTACCGCTGCTGGCACAAAGCTGAAGCGCGCTGTGCTTGATGCGCTGGACGAAGAGTTCAAGGTTGAACTTCCCCAGCGCCTGGTCGATGGCGAGTTTGAAAACATCTGGAATGCAGTGATGCATGAAATCCAGGAACATGGCCGCAGCTTCGAAGATGAAGGCACCACGGAAGAAGAAGCCCGTAAAGAATATACAGGCATTGCAGAACGCCGGGTGCGCCTCGGCCTTGTGCTGGGCAAAATCGGCGAACAGGCCGGTATTCAGGTGAGCGATGAGGAAGTTCAGGCAGCGTTGATTGAGCGTGTGCGTCAGTTCCCGGGTCAAGAGCGTGAGGTTTATGACTTCTACCGCAATAACCCGAATTCATTGCTGGAACTGCGCGGGCCGATTTTCGAACAAAAGACTGTGGACCATATCGTTTCCCAGGCGAGTGTCAGCGAAAAGACCGTGAGCCGCGAAGAGCTGTTCCACGATCCAGATGCTGACGAGCATGATCACGATCACGACCATGATCACGGCGCTGAAAAGAAGCCCGCCAAGAAAGCCGCAGCCAAGAAGGCACCTGCTAAAAAAGCCGCAGCAACAGCGAAAAAAGCTGCACCGGCGAAAAAAGCGGCACCAGCGGCCAAAAAGGCACCGGCCAAGAAGGCTCCTGCGAAGAAAAAGGCACCTGCCAAAAAGAAGGATTAGGCCTGCCAGACCATCAGCCCCCTTTACCTTTGGCTGCGGTCCCTTATGTAATGAAGACGCTGCCGTGATTCGTACAAACTCGCGCACCGGCACGCCACGATAGTATTTGCAACGAGGAACTCGAATGAGAGACCCGATCGATACCTACATGAACCTCGTACCCATGGTGGTCGAGCAGACCAATCGCGGCGAACGGGCTTATGATATTTTCTCGCGCCTGTTGAAGGAACGCATCATTTTTCTGACCGGCCCGGTGGAAGACGGAATGTCTACCCTGGTCACCGCGCAGCTTTTGTTTCTGGAAGCGGAAAATCCGAAGAAAGAAATCTCCATGTACATCAACTCGCCAGGCGGCGTGGTGACATCGGGGCTTGCGATCTACGACACCATGCAGTTTATCCGGCCAAAAGTATCGACCACATGTATTGGCCAGGCCGCCTCAATGGGCTCGCTTTTGCTGGCTGCTGGCGAGAAAGATATGCGCTTTGCACTCAGCCATGCCCGCATAATGGTGCATCAGCCATCTGGCGGGTTTCAGGGCCAGGCGACAGATATTGAGCTGCACGCAAAAGAAATCCTTGATCTGCGTGGCCGGCTTAACCAGATCTATGCCAACCATACGGGCCAGAAGGTTGCAGCGGTTGAAAAGGCGCTGGAGCGCGACAACTTCATGACGGCAGAAACCGCCAAGGATTTCGGCCTTATTGACAAGGTCATCTCCAAACGCCCTGAACCGGCAGAAGACGAGTAGTGGGCTTGATAGGGTGATGTTAATCAATTGTTGATTGTCATCCTCCTAACATGTTCAAATATTACGGTGTGATTTGTGAGCCTGAATGAAGGCTCTGGCAGTTGATGTACTAACCTGATATGCAGGTTTGGACGCCGGGTGCAGGTGAAACTGAAGACCAGGAAAACCAAATGAGCGATTCTAAAAATACCCTTTATTGCTCCTTCTGCGGCAAAAGCCAGCACGAGGTGCGCAAGCTCATTGCTGGGCCTACCGTGTTTATCTGTGATGAATGCGTTGAATTGTGCATGGATATTATCCGCGAGGAAAACAAAACCTCGCTGGTGAAGTCCAGCGACGGCGTTCCGACACCGATGGAGATCAATCAGGTCCTTGATGACTATGTGATCGACCAGGTGTTTGCCAAACGGGTGCTCGCGGTTGCCGTGCACAATCATTACAAGCGCCTGAATCACAGTTCAAAGAATGCAGATATCGAGCTGCAGAAATCTAATATTTTGCTGATCGGCCCAACCGGTTGCGGCAAAACGCTTCTGGCCCAAACGCTGGCTCGTATCCTTGATGTGCCATTTACCATGGCCGACGCCACGACCCTCACCGAAGCGGGATACGTCGGCGAAGATGTCGAGAACATCATTCTCAAGCTGCTGCAAGCATCTGAATATAACGTTGAGCGCGCGCAACGCGGCATCGTCTATATTGATGAAGTCGACAAGATTACCCGCAAGTCTGACAACCCGTCCATCACGCGCGACGTGTCGGGCGAGGGCGTGCAGCAGGCGTTGCTGAAAATCATGGAAGGCACCGTCGCCTCCGTGCCGCCACAAGGCGGGCGCAAGCATCCGCAACAGGAATTCCTTCAAGTTGACACCACGAACATCTTGTTTGTCTGTGGCGGTGCGTTTGCCGGTCTCGATAAGATCATCGCACAGCGTGGCAAAGGCTCCGCGATGGGCTTTGGTGCTGACGTTCGCGAAGAGAACGACAAAGGCGTGGGCGAGCTGTTCAAAGACCTTGAGCCAGAAGATTTGTTGAAATTCGGCCTGATCCCGGAATTCGTGGGCCGTTTGCCGGTTATCGCGACCTTGGAAGATTTGGACGAAGATGCATTGGTCACCATCCTGAGCGAACCGAAGAACGCGCTGATCAAGCAAT
>CAJQND010000060.1 GCA_905479595.1 uncultured Hyphomicrobiales bacterium | reverse complement strand
GCCTGGCGCGATGTTTTCACCAAAATCGGCTGAGGCGCTTGACGCACTTGCCCGCATCACTCAGCAAAATACGCTAGAGCAAATTCGCGATGCGCTGTTTGTTACCGAACAGATCACCTATCTGTGGACGCTTGACGATGATGAGCTGAACTGGTCGGAAAACTTGCCGGAAGTTCTGCGTGGAATTGATGCCGAGCAGGCAAGAACCGGGCGTGGATTTGCCAGCCTGCTGGACCGGGGGAACCAAACGTCGCGGTTTGATACGGTTGTCGGGTCTAGCGAAATTGATGCAGGCGACGGCGTCGGATACTGCGTTGAATACAGGATCTGGCCATCAGGACTTGATCAGGGTCAGCCGTTTTGGGTTGAAGATACCGGTAAATGGTATGCTGGAGATGCGGGCAAGCCAGCCTATGCGCTCGGTGCCATGCGCGTTATCGACGGGCGGCGCGTGCGCGAAGAAAAACTCAACTATCTCAGTCAGCGCGATCCGCTCACCGGATTTATGAATCGGGGCAAGTTGACAGCCGCCTTGGCCGACGCGATTTCAGCTGCTGAGCGTTCTGGAGAATCATACGGTTTCATTCTTGCCGCGATGGATAATCTCGATGTGGTCAATGATGCTTATGGTTTTGAAGTTGCTGACCAGGTAATCGGTGCAGTGAGCAAGCGGCTTAAGTCGGCGATGCGCGGTGGCGATTCAATTGGCCGTTATGCTGGCAATAAATTCGGTATCATCCTGAGCGAATGTGATGATTACGATATGGTGGTAGCCGCGGACCGGTTTCTGGACATTGTGCGAGGCGCGGTGATTGAGACCGGCAAGGGTCCTGTTTGGGCAACCATTTCAATTGGCGGATGCCTGATTCCAAAATATGCCAGCACCGTTCAGCACGCCATGGTGCAGGCGGAAGAAGCGCTGGCCGATGCCAAAAAGCGCCCAACTGATTGTTTTGTTCCGTTTAAACCATCGAAACGCCGCGCCTCAATTCGCGAACGTAATGTCACGTGTGCTTCTGAAATTGTCTCTGCACTAAATGAGAACCGTTTCATTCTCGCTTTCCAACCGATCATTGCAGCGGGTACACGCAAGGTACACATGTATGAAGGCTTACTGCGACTGCTTGGTGAAAATGATCAGGCATTGTCGGCGGGGCATCTGCTGCCGGTCGCGGAAAAACTTGGCCTTATCCGGTTGATCGACAGACGTGTCCTTGAGATGGGTATTGATACTCTTGAAAAAAACCCGGACCTCCGTTTGTCGCTCAACATATCCGGAATTACTGCAACCGATGCCAGGTGGTTCGAACAAATCATCGACTACATTGCCGAGCATCAGGATGTTTCAGACCGTTTGACGCTGGAAATTACCGAAACGGTTGCGCTGTTTGATCTTGAAGAAATCGTCCGCTTTATCGCCCGCCTGCGCGAACTTGGTTGTGCAGTGGCGATTGATGATTTTGGCGCGGGCTATACGTCGTTCCGCAATCTGCAGATACTCAATGTGGATATGGTCAAACTCGATGGATCATTTTGCGAGAGTCTGTCCGAAACGCCAGATAATCAGTATTTTGTAAAAACCCTAGTCGACATGGCGAACCGCTTTGATCTCGATATCGTTGCTGAGTGGGTGCAGAGCGAAGAAGATGCTGAAATGCTGCAAAGTTGGGGAGTAACCTTGTTGCAAGGTAACCTGTTTGGAGAGGCAACCCTCACACCCGAATGGGGCGGCATGGGCATGCCTGGCCCATCCGTTGCACATCCGATTGACCCGCTCACTGCATCACAGCTGCATTCTCTGGCACGCCTGGCAGAAAATGAATTCGTCAAGCATTTGCAAAACTTGGAGATGGACGAATTGTCGGAGCCTGATGCCGATGATAAGGGAGGGGTGATCACCCCGGATGTGTTGCTTGCGCCTTTCCGCGATGAGGTTGAAGAGGTCGAAGTCGAAACGAGCGCGCCAGATTTGGAAAGCATCCCTGATAGTGCGCCGGAATCTCTTTTCACAAGCGCGCGAAAACGCCAAATCCCGGACTCAAACCCGTCTGGCATAACCGAACCCGTTGAAGGTAAATCAATTGAGCCCTCTGAAGCGACGGCAAAGGAAAGCGTGCTGAGTGACGATCAACGTGAGTTGATAGATAAGCTCACTCGTGCATTCGGGTCGCCTGGAAAGACATTCCAGCCAGAATAATCACTTCTTGCCGGTGGCCAGTGCGTTGATTTGCGCTTGCATGGCTGAGAGCTGGTCGCGCAAAGTTTTCAATTCGTCACTGTTTTCAGGCGCCGGCGTTTCTGTAGCTCCGGTACTTGGTGCCTGGGCATTTTGCTGTGCTGCGGCGGCAAACGGATTAAACATCTTCATCGATTCCTGGAACATTGTCATGTTCTGGCGAGCCTGCTCTTCAACTGCCTGGAACGGCGTCGTCCCGAATGTTTCAGACATTTGTTGTTGGAACTTCTCCTGCTCTTTCGTGAACGAGTCGAGCGAGAACTCCAGATAGCTTGGCACAACAGCCTGCATGCTGTTGCCGTAAAATCCGATGAGCTGGCGAAGGAAATTGATTGGCAAAAGATTCTGGCCTTTGCTCTCTTCTTCAAAAATAATCTGGGTTAGCACCGAACGGGTAATATCATCGCCGGTCTTGGCATCCTTGACGACAAAATCCGTGCCGTCTTTAACCATAGTGGCAAGGTCTTCAAGGGTGACATATGTACTGGCGTCAGTATTGTAGAGACGGCGATTGGCATACTTCTTAATGGTAATGACGCCATCTTTGTCTTTTGATTGTGTCAAAACTCTTTACCTCGTGTGATTTTTCTGCAATGCAACATTAAATTATGCTGCAGCACATGTTGCAGTATTTGTGCACCTGCGAGATGTATTTCGCAAGAGCAAAATTAATACCAGAAAAAACGCTGGTGGCATGCGGTCAGGTTATCAGTTTGGCCAATTGCAGATGCTACGCTGCCCTGCAACATTAGGGCCAAATTGTCGCCGGAGGAAAATCCGGCTTGTTCTTCAGGAGGTTTGAATGTCAAACGCAAGCGATGTTGTCATTGTTTCCGCAGGCCGCACACCGGTCGGCTCTTTCGGCGGTTCTATCTCATCCGTTCCGGCCCATGATCTTGGTGCTGCTGTGATTTCCGGCGTGCTTGAGCGTGCAGGGGTCGATGGCAAGGATGTTGATGAGGTTATCCTCGGTCAGGTTTTGACCACAGCGCAGGGCCAGAACCCGGCGCGCCAAGCGTCAATCAATGCAGGCCTGCCAGTTGAAACAACAGCATGGAGCCTCAACCAGGTATGTGGTTCTGGTCTTCGCGCTGTTGCTCTTGGCATGCAGCAGATTGCCAATGGCGATGCAGATATTATTGTCGCTGGTGGCCAGGAAAACATGTCCATGTCGCCACACGCGGCCCATATGCGCGACGGCCACAAAATGGGCGACTACAAAATGGTCGACACCATGATCAAAGATGGTCTGTGGGATGCGTTTAACGGCTACCACATGGGTACGACTGCTGAAAACGTTGCCAAAAAATTCCAGATCACTCGCGAAATGCAGGACGAATTCGCCGTTGCTTCCCAGAACAAGGCGGAAGCTGCTCAGAAGGCGGGCAAGTTCAAAGACGAAATCATTCCGATCACTGTGAAGCACCGCAAAGGCGATACAGTTGTAGCTGACGATGAATATATCCGTCATGGCGCAAACATTGAAGGTATGGCCAAGTTGCGCCCGGCCTTTGACAAGGAAGGTTCTGTAACCGCAGCGAATGCATCCGGCATCAATGATGGTGCGGCTGCTGTTGTGTTGATGAGCGCTGCAGAAGCTGAAAAGCGCGGCCTCACACCGCTCGCCCGCATCGCATCTTGGTCGACTTCAGGCGTTGATCCTGAAATCATGGGAACTGGTCCAATTCCAGCATCACGCAAAGCGCTCGAAAAAGCGGGCTGGGACATTGGTGATCTTGATTTGATCGAAGCCAATGAGGCATTTGCCGCCCAGGCGTGTGCGGTTAACAAAGACCTTGGATGGGATACAG
>CAJQND010000059.1 GCA_905479595.1 uncultured Hyphomicrobiales bacterium | reverse complement strand
CAACTGGTTGTGCGAGGCGCGCAAATACGCCTTGTACTGCATCTAATGCGCTGAATTTACCGTGCGGAATGGCGATGCCCTGGCCAAGTCCGGTTGAGCCGAGCCGTTCGCGTTGCAACAACACTTCAAACACTTCACGTGGCGATAGGCCACTTTGCGCCGCAGCGACTTGTGAAAGCTCCTGAAGGATCTGTTTTTTGCTGCCAGCTTTCAAGGCTGGAACAATCGATTCACGTGACAGAATATCAGAAAGCTGCATCATTTCGCATCCTCTCATCGAAACATCCGGGGTTACCCCCTCTATTTCGTCCCAGCTCTTGCCCAGGCGGGGCCTTACGACTTTCCTGTACTGGCGTCAATCCAGCCGATATTGCCGTCGCCACGATGGTAAACCACACTGATGCCGCCCTGGGCCCCATTACGGAACACAATGACTGGAGCTTCGGTCAGGTCCAATTGCATGACGGCTTCACCAACGCTCATCTCGCGGATCTTGGAGATATTTTCAGCGATGATTGGCGGATTAAGATCGGCCGGCTCTTCAACGGGTTCTTCTTCGCGCGCGATCACATAATACGGAGCATCAAAACTATCAATCGGCATTGCACCACGCCGCGTGTGATGGTCTTTCAACCGACGCTTATAGCGGCGCACCCTTTTTTCAAGGCGCGTGGCAGCCTGGTCGAAGCTTGCATAAGCATCTGCCGACTTACCCTCAGATTGTAGAACAATGCCTGTGGACAAGTGCAGGGTACACTCTGCGCGGAAGGTCGAAGCTTCCTTGAAAACGGTTACATGGCCATCGACGATGCCGTCGAAAAATTTAGTTACATCATGCTCCAGACGGGTTGTGATCTGTTGGCGAAGCGCGTCGCCAACATCGATATTTTTACCGGTAATCTTAATGTCCATAAGGTTCTCCGGCCGCCTGCAGGAGACAAATCCCTGGCAACCATACTGTTTGACGCGAGTTTTTGTTTTTCAGTGTTTCGCGCATGGCCTCTAGTGTAGCGCGACAGCGGTTCCGTCTCAAGCTTTAGTGCAATCCAGCCAGATGCCCCATCTGTTGAATTCTCCGGAAAGCGCGGCGGAACCTAGTGCTACCTGGATGGAGTGTCAACACCTGTGAAACCGAATTATCACGTGGATTGAGAATTGCAGTTACGCATGGACTTTCTTTTCGCGGCGGCGTTGGACCGATGAGCCAACCCCTAGGGCTTCACGGTATTTGGCAACGGTGCGTCGGGCGATATCAATGCCGGAATCCTTGAGTAAATTGACAATTTTGTCGTCGGAAAGGATTTTCGTCGGGGCCTCGTTTTCAATTAAATCTTTAATCCGCTGGCGCACAGCCTCGGCTGAATGGGCCTCGCCTCCCTGGGAGGACGCAATGGCTGGAGTGAAAAAATATTTCAACTCCATGATACCACGCGGCGTGGCCATATACTTGTTCGACGTCACCCGGCTAACGGTTGATTCGTGCATGTCGATCGCGTCGGCAACCGCGCGCAGGTTGAGCGGGCGCAAATGCTGCACGCCATGGGTCAGAAAACCATCTTGCTGGCGGACGATTTCGCGTGCCACTTTGAGAATGGTTTTGGCCCGTTGATCGAGGCTTTTTACCAGCCAGTTGGCGCTCGACAGGCAGTTGGAAATATATTCCTTGTCTTCGTCGCGGCTGGTGTGGCGTGCCACGCTGGCGTAATACTGATTGTTAACGAGAACCCGGGGCAGGGTTTCGCTGTTCAGCTCTACCTGCCAGGTGCCATCAGCAGCTTCATGCACAAATATATCCGGCACGACAGGCTGAACGATGATCGTTCCAAACGCACTTCCCGGGCGTGGATTGCAGGCCTGAATATCTTCAATCATCTGGATCAGATCATCGCGGTCCGCGTTACATAGTTTCATCAGTCCCGCGTGGTCGTGCTTTGCAAGCATGTCCAGATGATCAAGCAAGAGTTTCATCACCGGATCAAACCGGTCTTTTTCTTTAAGTTGAATGGCCAGGCATTCCTGCAGGTTTCTGGCAAACACGCCCAATGGTTCAAAGGTTTGCATCTCATGCAAGGTGCGTTCTACCAGCTCATACTCAGCACCCAATGTGGTTGCGGCGTGATCAAGATCACCACGCAGATAACCATCCTCATTGACCATGCCGATGAGGTGACGGCCAATGATGCGCTGGGCAGGGTCGCTCATGGTAATGTTCAATTGATCAAGCAGGTGTTCACTTAAGGTAACCTGACGCGTTAACGTGGCTTCCAGATCGTAACCTTCTGAAGACCCTGGCGTACTACTCGGCCCGGTGGAAGATGCGCCCGCACCGGGCATTTCGGCAACCCGTTCGGTTTTTTCCACACGACTTTCATCGCCATAGACATTTTCATACCCGCCATCCAATTGGGTCAGGGCTTCGGTGGATGAACTCTCATCGCTCAGGGTGTTTGTGATGTCAGGGGCCGGTTCGCCCTCCAGCCCGGTATTGTCATTTTCCGGGGGGCCGGGTGGGGTCGGTTCGGGGGCAGATGTCTGGCCGTCGCGTGTGTCTGTGCGCTCGAGCAGCGGGTTCTGCTCCAGTTCGGTTTCGACAAATTCAGATAATTCGAGATTGGACATTTGCAACAGCTTGATGGCTTGCTGCAATTGCGGCGTCATCACCAGGGATTGTCCCTGGCGCAGCTCAAGCTTTGGCATCATTGCCATATTCAACGCCTTACGCCGGATTGTCCAAAGAGTAATCGTCTGTATAGCACACCTGAAGGTGTGGGTGAATTCGACTTAAAGGGAGAACTCGTCGCCAAGATAAAGGCGGCGGACATCCGGATTGTCGACGATTTCCTGTGGCGAGCCTTGCATCAGCACCTGGCCCTCATGGATAATCAGGGCGCGGTCGATCAGCTCTAGGGTCTCGCGGACGTTGTGATCCGTAATAAGCACCCCGATTCCCCGAGCGGTGAGGTGGCGAACCAAGGCGCGGATATCGCCGATTGCAATTGGGTCAATCCCGGCGAAGGGCTCGTCCAAGAGCATAAATTGGGGTCGAGCTGCCAATGCTCTGGCAATCTCAACGCGTCGTCGCTCCCCGCCAGAGAGCGCAACAGCCGGCGAACGCCGGAGATGGGTAATTGCAAACTCATCTAATAACTCACGCAACCTACTATCTCGCTTGGACCGGTCGTTTTCGACAACTTCCAGAACAGCTCGAATATTTTCCTCAACCGTTAGCCCTCTGAAAATTGAAGGCTCTTGAGGCAGGTACCCAATTCCCAAACGTGCCCTCTGGTACATTGGCAATTGTGTTACATCCTGCCCGTCAAGCTCGATAACTCCTGAGTCTGCTGCCACAAGACCGGTGATCATATAGAAAACCGTTGTCTTGCCGGCACCATTGGGTCCCAAGAGTCCCACAGCTTCACCACGGCGAACAGACAGGCTCACCCCGCGGACGACCGGGCGGCGTTTGTAGCTTTTCGTAAGCTGCCGCGCGACCAGACCGTCGTCCTCAAGTCCGTAATCCAGGTGATCAGCAGACGGTTCGGGATTTGGATTTTCCCTGCCGTTCCGCTGGGCTGGCCCACCGCCTATTGGACGCTGTGGCCTTAGCCTGGGCTCGTTCTCAAGATCGCTCCGTTCCACTGCATTACCACTGATTTTGATTAATTTTTGATGAACTGATTTGTCAGTTTTTTAGTTAGTCGACTGCTTGAGCGCGTTATTCCTGAGGGAAAAACCGGCCTTTAACGCGGCCTCCGCGCATTTTACTCTCGCCATTTGCAAGATTGAGAAAAAGTTTTGGACCACGAATAATCGACTTGCCTTCTTTAACCACAACATTGCCCCCCATTACCGCAGTGTCCTTTTTAACGTCCATGGTCATCCACTGGGAGGTGATGTGTTGTTTTTCGGTAATCACAACAACATGGCCAGTCGCGTTCAAATAGCGCACTTCGGTTTTTGATTCTCCGCCAGACTGCGGCACTTCAACATAATCGGCAATCAGTTTGTCGGACCGCAGGACCACGCCATTGCGCAACGCATCAACCTTGCCAACGAACACCGCGCGGTTTTGCTCTTTCATGATTTCCATGGAATTGGCGGAGATGTCGATAATCTTGGACTTCTTGGGGGCTGTTTTCTTCGCAGTTTCGGCATGGCTTGGCTGGACAATGCCCTGCGGCAAGGTAAGCGCCGCGATTCCAGTTAAAACACACACGGCAAGCCCTGCCATTTTGAAACTCGTTGCCATTATTTTGCATCCCCTTTGTCAGCGCCCGGTATTATTCTCATTTTTACGCCGTTTTGAAATAGAACATTGGCACCATTGTTCCACATTTCGACTGCTTGTGCATCAATTGTGCCTTGTTGGAATATCACGCGCACAGGTTTATCGGAACGCAATCTCTTGGAGCGCACATTCACCTGCGCATCAACAAGAAATGCGGTGTATTCATCTGGTGAGATCACTTCAACATCGCCTTTGAGATCAAGCAGTTTGTCATCTGCTTCATAAGTGCCGGTTTTTGCTTTGACCAGCAGTGCTTTTCCCGACGTTTTGGCTCTCAGTTTGCCCCGCACAGTCTTCAGATATGTGATGGATGGATCGCTGACATCGCGATGCGCTTCTGCCGCGTTGATCGTATAGGGCTCATTGGCGTTGTCAAAACCGGAAAACTCGGCCGCATCCACATCCGATTTGTTCGGTGATGGCAAGCTGTTTTCCTTGACTGCCTGCGGTACCCAAATGCGCCCAAAGGTGCCTGCTTGCAGGAAAAACCAGCCGATAAACCCTATCAAAGCGCAAATAGATCCAATGCTGACTGCTCTGGTCAGGATGTTGCGGGACCTGTGGCCCTTTCGTCTTGGTGCACGCAGAGTGCTGGCTGGTGCGGAATTCATGATGCTGGTAACAATCTAAAGTTGACAGAACATTCGCGCGCATTGCCGTTACTTGGCCACTATGCACCAAAAATCAAGCGTTCGGCACCCTATGCACCACGATAATGCGGCGGTTAGTGGGCGAAGATATCTTGTTCAGGCCATCCGGCGAGATCAAGTTGCGTGCGAACGGGCAAGAATTCAAAACACGATTGTGCGAGTTCTCGCCGTCCTTCGCGCTCCAGCATGGTTTCAAGATGACTTTTCAGTTCATGCAAATAAAGCACATCTGACGCCGCATAGGCTTTCTGCGCATCCGATAAATCATCAGCACCCCAGTCGGAACTTTGCTGCTGTTTCGATAAATCCGTGCCCAGGATTTCCCGGCATAAATCCTTCAGCCCATGCCGATCTGTATAGGTGCGGCACAGTTTGGAAGCAATTTTGGTGCAAAACACCGGTGCGGTGTCTACCCCGAGATACGCTTTCAACACGGCCACATCAAAACGGGCGAAATGAAAAATCTTTAAAACGTCCTTATCAGCCATAAGCTTGGTGAGGTTGGGAGCGTCATATGTTTTGCGGTCCAACTGAACCAGATGGGCGCTACCGTCTCCGGAAGACAATTGCACGAGGCAAAGGCTGTCACGATGAGGATTGAGGCCCATGGTTTCAGTGTCCACAGCCACAGCATCGCCAAAAGTGACGGAGGCTGGCAGGTCGCCCTTATGGAGGGTGATAGACATCAGTTTTTTGATCCGTTTTCC
>CAJQND010000058.1 GCA_905479595.1 uncultured Hyphomicrobiales bacterium | reverse complement strand
CCCCCACACCGTGCCGGTATACAAGGAATATTCAGAAGATGTGCACTCGGCTGGAGAATACCTGCTCGGCCTGATCAACGATATTCTCGACATCACCCGGCTGGATGCGAAAAAATACAAGCTTCATGAAACCCCGACCAGTGTCGATCAGGTTGCCCGCGACTGCGTGCGTTTGGTTCAACTCAAGGCAGATGCCGGCGACGTCACCATGCAGCAAAACTACGATGCGGAACTGCCAAAAATCCGCGCCGATGAGCGTGCCATGAAACAGATATGGCTGAACCTTTTATCCAACGCAATTAAGTTCACGCCAGAGGGTGGAAGGGTCGCGCTCAGCGTGCAACGCACCAAGGCAGGCACCGTGCAAATGGCCGTGGAAGATACCGGCCCCGGCATCCCCAAAGACGAAATCCCTGAAGTATTACAGGCATTCGGTCAAAGCTCGCTCACATATGAACTCGCCAAGGAAGGGGCTGGGCTCGGATTGCCAATTGTTCAGGCATTGGTTGAACTCCATGGCGGGCGAATGGTTATTCGTTCCGACACCGGCCAGGGTACCAACGTTGTAATCGAATTTCCGGCTGAACGCACCTTGTTCACCCCTGCTGAAGAAAACGCGTCAGCAGCGTAGGGTCAGGACCCTAGCCCTCCTTGCCGCTCACTTGCGCCTCGGCGAATGTCGCCATGCCATTGTGGGTTTCAACTGCAGCCTTGATGATGCCCACTGCAAGGGCTGCACCTGAACCTTCTCCGAGCCGCATTCCGAGGTCGAGCAAGGGTTTCTTGCCAATCTTTTCAATCATATGGATATGAGCAGGCTCGGCAGATTTGTGCGCCACAAGACAATGATCAAGTGCGCCCGGGTCCATCGCATGCACGATCGCTGCCGCAGATGTGGCTACAAATCCGTCAATCAACACAGGAACGCGCTGAATGCGCCCGGCGATGATTGCACCGGCCATTGCTGCGATTTCGCGCCCGCCCAGCCGCCGCAAAACTTCCAACGGATCATCGAGATGGTCTTTGTGCAAATCAACTGCCCTGGCAATCACATCTGCCTTGTGGGCAACTCCCTTGGCGTCTACCCCGGTGCCCGGCCCCACCCAGTCGGCAGGTGCGCCGCCATAAAGTCCGTGCGCAATTGCAGATGCGATGGTCGTGTTGCCGATACCCATTTCACCAATGCATAAAAGATCGACCTCACCTGCAATTGCCTCCATGCCATAGGCAATGGTGGCCGCACATTCCGCCTCGCTTAAAGCGGCATCCCAGGTGATGTCTTTGGAGGGCATTTGCAAGGCCAGCTCAAATACTTTCAGGCCGATGTCAAAGGTCCGGCAAATCTGGTTTACAGCAGCACCTCCAGCAGAAAAGTTAGCCACCATCTGTGCTGTAACTTCTTGCGGAAAGGCCGAAACACCTTGCTCCACAACCCCGTGATTGGCTGCAAAGACTGCACATAAAGGCCGTGAAATCTTTGGTTTTTCAACACCTTGCCAAACCGCCATCCAGGTCGCGATATCTTCCAACCGCCCCAGTGAACCCGGCGGCTTTGTCAATTGCTCCTGGCGCGCAACCGCTGCAGCGCGCGCCTCTTCATCCGGGCCCGGAAATTGCGTGAAAAGATTGCGGATATCGTCAAATGGCAATCCGCTCGCGGGTGGTGATTCCATTGCACTTTCCTTGAGTATAATTTCCTGCGAAATACAGGTATGAATCGCGTATTGTTTTCAGCTATAGCGGCTTCGGCGTAATGAAGGAATGACCGTGCACGACGCTACCGGACAAAAAAACAACAATCCGGCCATGGCATGGCTGGATGAGGTTATAGAAAGCCTCATATTCCTTACCCGGTTGCCGGTGAGGCGGCGCAACGCCGCAGCGCCTGGCCTGGTTGATTCCATGCGGGTTTTTCCTGTTGCAGGCGTGATTATCGGCGCACTGGCCGGTGCGGTTTGCACCTTAGCGCTCATCATGTCTGTGCCTCCTTTGGTCGCTGCCGGGCTTGGTATTGCGGCATCTGTGGCGATCACCGGAGCACTACACGAAGATGCGATTTCAGATGTTGCCGATGGTTTTGGTGGCGGGAAAACCAAGGATCGCAAGCTGGAAATCATGCATGACAGCCGTTGCGGGGCATTTGGCATTACCGCGCTGGTCCTGGTTTTAGTGATCAAGGTTGCAAGCCTCGGCGCTATCTCAACGGCACTATCTTCGTCTTGGCTGATTATACCTCTTTTTGCTGCAATCTCAGGCTGGCCGCGGGCTTTGGCGGTTTCACTTATCGCCACGACACCAAATGCCCGTGGTGATGGCCTGGCGGAAAGCGTCGGCATTCCGGGTGCAAAAACCCACCACCAGGCCCTTCTGATTGGGCTTGCCGCAAGCACATTACTCATTGGGGCCTTCGCAAGCTGGACTGCCGCGTTTGTCGCAGTTGCCCTATCGTTTGGCGCATTCTGGCTGGTCAAACGCCTGGCACTAAGCCAGATTGGCGGACATACAGGAGATGTGGCAGGTACGGTGGTATGTGTTGGTGAGACCGTAATGCTCATCACTTTAAGTGCAATGGTGTAACTCGGAATTTCAACCATGACAGACATGACAAACGGGACAAAACCCGCCATTGAAAGCCCGTGCATCCAGGTTTGCGTGATCGATCTGGAGACAAAACTTTGCATTGGCTGCGGGAGAACGGGTGATGAAATTGCCGGCTGGCTCAGCTATTCCCCCGATAAACGCGGCGAAATCACCAGTGAACTTTCCGATCGGCTGACTAACCTCACCCGCAACAAACGCCGCAAAGGCCGGGCTCGACGCCGTCGCAGGGACGTAAACATCTGAGTTCAGTACATAGACTTGCATTTATTCCCATTTAGTGCCGTTTTGTGCCAAAATTTTTCAAAACTTCCAAATATGAGCCGAAGATATCCCCGCGCGGCATCGCCACCTTGCTGCGCCCGGGCGATACGGTTAAACGGGGTAT
>CAJQND010000057.1 GCA_905479595.1 uncultured Hyphomicrobiales bacterium | reverse complement strand
ATCAAACGGCTGATCTCTTTGCGGTGCATCAGCAGTTTCCGGGGCCGCCGGGGCTCATGGTTGTTACGGTTGCCTTGAGTATATTCCGGGATATGACAGTTAATCAGCCAAATTTCATCGCCCTCTACGCTAGCATAAGATTCAAGCAGGCTGGCCTTTCCTGAGCGCAAGGATTTGACTTCAGTTCCAAGGAGCTGAATTCCCGCCTCAAGGACGTCGATAATCTCGAAATTGTACCGGGCTTTGCGATTGTCAGCGACAATCTTGCGGCCAGGCTCCTGGCGGGCTTTTTTAGCGCCGCCATGTTTGGAAGACATTGGAGTAAACCTTAGGCGTTAGTCAGTCCCGCATGGGTCATTGCATCATGAACCGCCTTTTTTGTGGCATCGCTTATCGACACCATTGGCAAGCGCGCCTCCGCCGAGGCTTTGCCAAGCAGTTCAGCACCATATTTTACCGGCCCGGGGCTGGTTTCCACAAACAAGGCGTCATGTAGCGGCATGAGGCGGTCTTGAATGGAAATGGCCTTGGCATAATCTCCCGCAGTGCAGGCGTTTTGGAACTCCGCACACAGGCGTGGCGCGACATTTGCGGTTACAGATATGCACCCAACCCCACCATGGGCATTAAAACCAAGCGCCGTTCCGTCTTCACCAGAAAGCTGGATAAAATCTTCACCACATTCAAGGCGTTGCTTTGACACTCGGTCTAGCTTTGCCGTTGCGTCTTTGACGCCGACGATGTTAGCAACATCGTGGGCAAGCCGGGCAAGGGTTTCAACGTCGATATCCGCCACAGTGCGTGCTGGCACATTGTAGATGATATTCGGCACGTCTGCGCATTCTGCAATCGCCTTGAAATGGGCATACATCCCATCCTGGGTTGGCTTGTTGTAGTAGGGCACAACCACAAGCACACCATCTGCACCGGCTTTGGCCGCATGTTTGGTGTAATCAATCGCTTCAGCGGTATTATTCGATCCGGTACCAGCGATGACCGGCACCCGGCCCGCGACCGTTTCGATGGCAAGTTCCACTACCCGTTTGTGCTCATCATGGCTCAAGGTTGGCGATTCACCCGTGGTGCCAACAGGCACGACACCATGGGAGCCTTCAGAAATCTGCCATTCGACAAAGTCCTGAAAAGCCTTTTCATCCACTTCACCATTGCGCATTGGCGTGATGAGAGCAGGAATTGACCCTTTGAACATGACACTAAACCTTTGAATATTAACTTGTACGCTCGAGATGCGAGCGGCGCACATTAGCCGTAAAAGGCCCTGTGGAACAAGACGCCAGCTCTTTAAAAATCCGACTTCAACCGGGAATATCCAAACAGATCGTCAGATTTGGCCATATAACCGACTCTTTTCCCCTGCAAAAGAAGGGATACAGCCAATTTACGCGACTCAGTAACCATGGCAGACTAATCCGGCGATACACCAAGCACGTAGCACATGATTAGTGTGACAAAACTGCATATCCAGATGGACACGAGCGGGGTTTAAATGCGCACAAAGGTATGTTTGAAATTTACCTTGGTTTTTCTTTTTTTCATGGCCCAGCTAGGTGGGCTTCATGCTGCGCAAACTATTGACGGCAAGCCTGTCTTTCCTATTTCAGATCACTTCCTGAATCCACCCGATGAAAATTCCGAATTACCGGGCTTTGTTATCAGTCCGGAAGCCAGCCGTTATTGGCCGCTGGGTGCAGGCGAGAGCGCCACGGCCATCAAGGCTCTTCGTTTGGCGCTTGATGGAAAACACAAACAAGCACAGGAGATAAAATCTGAGCTTGATGACCCAACAGCGCGCACGCTCATTGACTGGTTGTGGGTACATGGGCGCAAAGACCGGCCCAACCTGGCATTCCTGCGCCACTTCGTGCGCGAAAATCCTGATTGGCCACTTAATCACCGGGTTTACGCGAGAATTGAACGCTCAATGCTGGCGGGCGGTGCGCGCAATCGCACGGTACTGGCCTATTTCGCGAACCGCACCCCAAAAACCCCTGCTGGCATGATTGTCTATGCCCGCGCTTTGAAAGATGCCGGCAAGCCAGTGCAGGCCGCGCCTTTGATACATGAAGCCTACCGATCCGTGCGGTTGTCGAAATCAATGGCGGACAAGATCGCCAAGGAGTTCAGTGATATCCTCACCGATCAAGATCGCCTGGCGCGGCTCGATGGGCTGATTGTGCACCACGAGACAACGCTGGCGGTACGCGCCGCCGCAAACATGGGCGATAACTTCAAGAAATATACCAAGGCGGCACATAAGCTTCTCACCATGGCCAAGGATGCACCTGCTGCATTGGCAGGTGTTACGCTTCGTCTTCGCCACCAACCTGGATTGCAATACGCCCGTGTACGCTACCAAATGCGCAAAAAACGGGTGAAAGAAGCAGCCGATATAATGCTCAAAGCCAACGCGACCGGCAACACCCTCGCCTACCCGGAACGCTGGTGGAAAATCCGGCGCAGCTTTATCCAGGATGCGCTTTCTTCCAAGAAGAAGGTTTTCAAGCCTGAATTTGCGTATCGGCTTGCTGCTGCCCATGGACTGACCGATGGAAAGTTTCTGACCGATGCAGAATGGACCGCCGGGTGGATTGCATACACATTCCTCGACAAGCCAAAGGTAGCTGCAAAACATTTCCGCACATCTGCAGAAACAGCGCTGCGCGCGCATGACAAAGCGCGCGGCCATCACTGGCTTGCTCAGAGTTTAGAAAAGCTTGGTGAGGGAGACGAAGCCCGCATCAGCCATCAAACCGCTGCTGGGTTTGGCTACACGTTTTATGGCTTGTTGAGCGAGGGCCACGCGGGCGGCTTCCTCAATGGTGAGGCGATGCCGCCTTCCGCTGATCCAACACATGCAGAACGCCTTGCAGTGCGCCAGTCTGATCTGGTGCGCGCAGTACAGATGCTAGCCCATGAGAACGCCCGCAAACAGATCAAAATCTTCCTGAAATCGATGGCCCACACGTTCAAAACGCCAGGTGAGCATGGGGCATTGATCCAAGTGGCCGACGAAATTGGCGATACTTATTTGGCGATGAAGTTCGCCCGCTACGGGGAATGGCGCAGTATCCATGTCGGCAAGGCCGCATTCCCGCTCAAGGCGCTGCCCGAATTCCGCCCCCTCACCAGCGGGCAAGTTGAGCCACCACTTATTCTTGGCGTTGCCCGTCAGGAAAGCGAGTTCAACCACGAGGCTGTCAGCCACGTTGGTGCGCGCGGCCTTATGCAAATTATGCCAGCAACGGCGCGCTGGCTGTGTGGGCTCCATAAGGTAAAGTGCAGTCCTAACCGGCTTACTGCTGATCCGGCTTTCAATGTGCAGCTGGGATCTGCGTTTCTCTACCGTTTGGTGCGCGAATGGAAGGGCTCCTACATTATGGCCGCAGCAGCCTACAATGCTGGCGGCGGCAGGGTGCAAAAATGGAACGCAGCGGTTGGCGACCCGCGCAAGGGCGAGATCTCCGCTCTTGACTGGATCGAATTGATCCCGTTTTCGGAAACCCGAAATTATGTGAAGCGGGTCATGCGTAATGTCCAAATCTATCGCCGCCAAATGCAACCCGATGCCGGCATTACCCTTGCAGACGACCTGGACCGTGGCCGCAAAACCCCAAAAAAAGCATCTCTGGGGCAATGACCCCCGTTGCAAAACAACGGCCTAAGCCGTAGAGCTTCTCCATCAAAAATCACTTTCGGGAACCATTATGGATCAGCAATCCAGCGCCGTAAAAATCCCTGGTCTAGAAGCAAAACAAGTTGCTTGGCAGGACAAATATTTTACCTCGCAAGATGGGCTGCGGCTCTATGCGCGTGACTACGAAAAGTCAGGCGATGCGGACGCGGCACCGGTAATCTGCCTCAGCGGGTTGACCCGAAACTCGAAAGATTTTCACGAACTTGCCTCGCGCATGGCACCAACACGCCGGGTAGTTGCGATGGATTACCGAGGCCGGGGGCGTTCCGATTACACCAAAGAATGGGCGACATATACTCCGCTCCAGGAAATGGAAGATACCTTTGCAATGATGGCCGCGCTTGGCTTGCATGATGCAATCATTGCCGGGACATCGCGCGGTGGATTGATCGCCTTGATGATGGCAGCTGTGCGCCCGACAGCGGTACGCGCTGTGATCCTCAACGATATCGGGCCCGAAGTTAACCCCCAGGGACTTTTGCGTATTCACGGCTACCTGGGTGTGACGCCCAAAGCCCAAAACTGGGAAGATGCCGTTTATCTGATGAAGTCGATCAATCGCGGCTTCAACACCCTCTCGGACGACGAGTGGATGACCTGGGCACGCC
>CAJQND010000056.1 GCA_905479595.1 uncultured Hyphomicrobiales bacterium | reverse complement strand
ATGGGGCGTCCCAGTTTACCTTTACCGCCAACAATTCCGTAAATGATGGTTGGATCTGATTGCAGGCGCATACCTTTTCTAAGCCGGTTTAAAAACACTGCCGCCACCCGCGGACGCTCTTCTGCAACGCCTGTTTCCTTTTCAACAATAGATGCCAAAATAAGTGCATCACGCGCCGTGCGAACCGGCAAATTTTCCGCCCGTTTTGGCCAAAGGTCAGCAACCAGTCGCCGTTGAGCAACCTGCATCTGGGTGATAACAGCAGCCCTTGTCGCGCCTTTTTCATAAACATATGTATCAGGCAACAGCGTGCCTTCCACCGGAACTGCTGCAATATCGCCAATCAGTTTCTCAGATGCCAAAATGCGCTCAACCGCTTGTTGAGATGTCAGCCCTTCAGGGATAGAAATCTTGTGGACGATGGATTTGCCTTTGACCAACATATCCATAACCCCAGCCATGGATATGCCGGCTGGGAAAGCATACTCGCCTGCTTTAAGGGCATTTTGAGCGCGGTTGAGCAGAATGCCGCCCTGGAAAAGGCGCTCATCAGAAATCACTCCAGCTTCGGTGAGCTTGCCTGCAATATCAGCTGTTCCTGAACCACGCGCTATAACAACGGTGGTTTGCTTTGTCAGCGGCCCGGCGGATTCAAAGGTGTCTTTGCCAATCAGAAAAATTACAGCGCCGGCAATCGCCACGCAGCCGACCATCAGCATCACGCCAAGCAATGCCCGGACAAACCGGCCAGCGCCACGACGGCGTTTTGTTTTGTCCTTGCGGTTGCTCTTGTACGCCTTTGCTTGCGCAGTTTCGCCGCTATCGGGTTTTTTACGGGTTCCTAGTCTCAAAAACCGGCCTCCGTTGAAAAATCATCAATCTGCATACCGCCGCAGTACAAGGGATGCATTCGTTCCACCAAAACCAAATGAATTCGACAAAACTGTGTTTATTTCCTTATTTTGTGCTTTTAAAGGCACAAGATCAATTTCAGTTTCGACTGACGGATCCTCAAGATTAAGTGTCGGCGGCGCGATGTTATCGCGAATTGCAAGGCAGCAGAAAATCGCTTCCACCGCCCCGGCAGCGCCAAGCAAGTGACCGATAGCAGACTTAGTCGACGACATGGTGAGGCCATTGCCCTTGTTGCCATAAAGTCGCTCAACTGCGCCAAGTTCTATTTCGTCACCCAGCGGGGTCGAAGTACCATGTGCATTCACATAATCAAGATCGGAGGGAGCAATGCCGGCGCGTTCAATCGCTGCTTTCATTGAGCGATAACCGCCATCCCCATCAGGTGCAGGTGCTGTAATATGATAGGCATCTCCTGACAGTCCATACCCGGAAACTTCGGCATAAATCTTCGCACCGCGTGCTTTTGCGTGTTCAAGCTCTTCGACGACAACAGCGCCCGCCCCCTCGCCCATCACAAACCCGTCGCGGCCACTGTCATAAGGTCTGGAGGCTCTTTCCGGGGTATCATTAAAGCCCGTTGAAAGTGCTTTGCAGGCAATGAACCCGGCAAGGCCGATACGCGAGATTGTTGCCTCTGCACCACCTGCCACCATCACATCCGCATCGCCCAGCATAATCAATCGCGCCGCATCGCCAATGGCGTGGGCCCCGGTGGAACAAGCGGTTACCACGGCATGATTCGGTCCGCGAAACCCGTGATTGATTGAGACGTAACCGGAAATTAAATTGATCAATCGGCCAGGAATAAAAAACGGGCTGACACGCCTCGGGCCTTTTTCTTCCAGAATGAGCGCGGTTTCAGCGATGCCGTTTAGGCCACCGACGCCTGAGCCCATCAACACGCCTGTGCGGCACTGGCTTTCATGGTCTTCTGGTTTCCAGCCAGAATCTTCAATCGCCTGACTTGCAGCGGCAACACCGAAAACAATGAAGTCATCAACTTTGCGCTGCTCTTTCGGCTCCATATACCTATCTGGATCAAATGTGCCGTTTTCGCCGTCGCCACGCGGGACCTGGCAAGAAACCTGGCACGCAAGATCGTCGATGTCGAAGCCTTGCGTGACATTCGCGCCTGATTGTCCGGCAATCAGCCGGCTCCATGTTTCTTCCACTCCATTTGCGAGTGGTGAAACCATTCCCATCCCAGTAATCACGACCCTGCGCATATTGGATGCACCTCGTTTTATTTCCGCCAGCCGAATCTGAGGCCCTTTCAGCCAAAGAGCAGTACATAAGAAAATGGCGGAACGCGGACTTGCCTGCCCTCATTCCGCCAAAAATTCACAGCCAACCAAAACGTGGTGGCAAGAATGGACTGGAAAACTACGCAGAGGCTTTCGTGATGAAGCCGACAGCGTCGCCAACAGTCTGAATAGTTTCGGCTGCATCATCGGGAATTTCAATGCCGAATTCTTCTTCAAAAGCCATGACCAGTTCAACTGTGTCCAGAGAATCTGCGCCGAGATCATCGATAAAGCTTGCTTTTTCTTCGACCTTATCTGCTTCAACGCCGAGGTGCTCTACGACGATTTTCTTTACCCGATCAGCAACGTCACTCATAATCTTTCATCCTTAAAGTTGGTTAGACAAAAGTCGCTACCTTGGGCAGACTCACTTTCATCGCAGTACATAGGGGCCGCTTGGGTGCTTCGGCCGGAGCCAGCTTGGCGTGAATTGAATACGCGCCGCCAGCCAGAATCACTCAAATCCGGTCTTCCCTGCAAATGCCGACCGGTGCTTAACACATAACCTTGCAAAAAACCAAGTGCCATTCTTGCAGATTGTGGGAACCGCCAATTTGCGGCCATGCAACGCCAATTTCCGGCAATTCAGACCTTGTTGCCACTTATGGTGCCCAATAGACCGGCGCAAATGTCCGAACGGACATTAAATCATAGCCATTCCACCGTTCACATGCAGGGTTTGGCCCGTAACATATGCAGCCTCATCACTGGCCAGAAACATCACAGCTGCAGCAATTTCATCAGACTGACCGAGCCTGCCCGAAGGAATTGTGCCAAGAATTGCTTCGCGCTGTTTTTCGTTCAGCGCGTCAGTCATCGGTGTTTCAATAAAGCCCGGAGCGACGCAATTCACCGTGATTCCACGGCTGGCGACTTCCTGAGCCAATGATTTGGACATGCCCACCATGCCAGCTTTGGCTGCAGCATAGTTCATCTGACCAGGATTACCGGTCGTGCCGACAATGGAGGTGATCCCGATAATCCGCCCATGGCGCTGTTTCATCATTCCACGCAGCGATGCGCGCATGAGATGGAACGCAGCCGTCATATTGACCGCAATCACCTGATCCCACTCTTCATCCTTCATCCGCATGGCGAGATTGTCGCGGGTAATACCAGCATTGTTCACCAGAATATCCAGCCCGCCCATCGCCTCGCTCGCAGCTGGGACGAGGGCATCGACCGCATTCAGGTCGCCAAGATTGCACGGAAGAATATGGCACCGTTCACCCAAGCCTGTGGCTTGCTCTGCAAGCACATTTTCCCTTGTGCCAGACAGGCCAACGGTGGCACCTGCACCATGCAACACCTTGGCAATCGACGCGCCAATACCGCCAGTAGCGCCGGTAACAAGCGCCTTTTTTCCTCCAAGTGAAAACATAGAAAAAGTCCTTCTAGAGCGCAAAGGCGCTGATTTCTTCCGGAGTGCCAAGGGGTTTGGCCTCAAGGTCGCGGTTGATTCGGCGGGCAAGCCCACTCAACACTTTACCGGAACCTGCTTCATAAAGGGTAGTTACCCCTTGTTCAGCCAAAACCCCAACACATTCGCGCCAACGCACCATGCCAGTAACCTGCTCAACGAGCGATTTTCGGATATCTTCTGGTGAGGTGATTAGAGATGCTGAAACATTGGCCACCAGAGGCACCACCGGGGCTGACATTTCAACTTCAGAAAGCGCCTGCGCCATTTCATCGGCTGCTGGTTGCATCATCGCACAATGGAATGGCGCGCTCACCGGCAAAAGCATTGCCCGCCGGGCACCTTTTTCTTTAGCCAGCTCAATCGCGCGTTCGACGGCAGCCTTTGCACCTGAAATCACAACCTGACCAGGCGCATTGTCATTTGCAGCCTGGCACACTTCACCATCCCTTGCTGCGTCTTCAGCGACCGCGCGGGCATCATCAAATTCAAGCCCTAAAAGCGCTGCCATCGCTCCCTCTCCCACCGGAACCGCGCGTTGCATTGCCTGGCCACGGATTTTCAGCAATCGGGCGGTATCGCCCAGTGAAAACGTTCCCGCAGCTGCAAGTGCTGAATACTCACCGAGGGAATGACCCGCAACAAATTTGACATGATCTACCAGAGAAAAACCCATTTCGCTTTTCAGCACCTGCATAACCGCCATAGAGACAGCCATCAATGCAGGTTGGGCATTCTCAGTTAAGGTAAGCGCATCTTCAGGGCCGTCCCACATAAGCTGGGAAAGATTTTGCGTGAGCGCTTCATCGACTTCATTAAACACATCGCGAGCTGGAACGAATGCCTCCGCAAGCGCCTTGCCCATGCCAACCGCCTGACTGCCCTGACCGGGAAAAGTAAACGCAATCGTCATTTTAAAACCTCTTCGTTGCCGCATGCGCGCCGCACACCTGCCTTTGGCTGGTCTTTAAACGATATCACCAGTTCATGGAAGCGGAGATGGCAAAAAGTCTTAGGCTGACTTCAATGCTTTATGCGCTTGCCATTCGCGGTTCAGCACATCGCTAATGATGACGAGTTCACCGTTATAACGTTCCAGGCTATTCATAACATGTGCCCTGTCACGGTTAAAACTGTGGGCTGGTGCAAAATCGTTTGGTGTTGATTCATCTCCAGGATATGTGCCTTGGGCGTGTTGAAACATATCGATCCCGGCGATTATAAGTTTTTCGGGCTGCAGATCGACTGCGACGGATACCATAATGGCCCCAGCCGTTGGCCAATGGTCTTTTTCATCCCGGTTTTGTTGGTTTTTTCCAAAACCATCGGTAAGAAAATACCCCACCGGTCCGCGGTGCAGTTTAAACGCACGCTGCATCATAAATACTTTTTCCCAACTCGAGCCGTAAATTCCAAAAATCGCGCCATGCACCTTTCGCATTGTGGCACACAATCCTGTAAAAACGACGTCTGGCCGGGT
>CAJQND010000055.1 GCA_905479595.1 uncultured Hyphomicrobiales bacterium | reverse complement strand
GATAAAAATATTGCGGATAGAGAGTTCCGCCATGAATGCAAACGCCGCATGAGGGTCAAATTTACTGCTCTTTTGACCGGCAACCGGTACGCCAAAAAACAAGCCCGGCAGGAGCACATTCAGTAACCCACCGGCCCAGGCCCAGTCAGATGGCGTCCACATGATATCGCCTGGCTGCGGCAAAAACTCATTGGCAAACTGCACTCCGGGCAAATGGCCTGCCAGCACCCTATGGCCATGAAGCGCGCCCTTGGGCGGGCCTGTGGTGCCCGAAGTGTAAATCATCAATGCAGGGTCATCGGGACCCGTATCTACAGTTTCAAATTGGTCATCTTGCACCGCAAGTCCGGCATGAAAATCTTGTGCCGTGCCATCGTCACCGTCGATAGACCAGGTAATTTCCAAAGCGCTTAACCTGTCTCTAATCTCAGCAATCTTTGCAAGAGAGCTTTCCCCGGTAATCAGCGCTTTGGCACCACAGTTTTGCAGGCGGTATTCCAACGCCTCAACACCGAACAATGCCGCCAGCGGCACCGCCACCGCACCCAATTTATAGATCGCGATATGCGCAATCGCTGTTTCCGGTGTCTGGGGGAGTAAAATCGCGACCCGGTCACCAGCAAGAATCCCGCACTCAACCATCAAATTGGCCAGTTGATTGGCCTTTTTCTGCAATACCGCGTAGCTGAACGTTTCCACTTCGCCAGATCCATGCTTATAGATCAGGGCTGTACGTTCCGGGTCCCGTTCGACCCAATCGTCACATATCGCGCGCGCAATATTGAAGCGCTCGGGCAAATCCCACGAAAAATCTGCACGCAGAGACTGGTAATCACGGGTATCGGGCAAGATCATTAGCGGGTCTTTCCAATTTACAGGGGCAATTCAAGCACCGTTCGCGGCCACCATAGCCAAGTTTGGCAATGGTCTGCAAATAACCCGCAATTTGCCTTTTTCTCTCCGCATTGCCGTGGTCAATGCCGCCTCGCAATAGATAACAAATGCTCCTTCTCAAGTGCATTTGATTAAAAGTTTCTTATTACCTTGAGACGATAATCAAAATGCTGTGGGGCAGTTGAAAGGAAGATTTTCGATATGTTGCGTATGGAGTATGCGATGACCGGCACAGACAGGCCACAAACCCGGCCAAGTGATGCAGAAACTGAAAAACCACAGGTGGACCCTGAGGTTTCAGAAGTGATGCATATGCTGAACGCTCTACAGAGCAGAAGCACAAAAACCGGCGATTCAAACCACTAGACCGTTTGCGATTGCCGCAAGCCTAGGCCCGCAGCTTTTCGTTTTCCGGGTCATATGGGCTTTCAATGATCACGGTTGCCGGATGAAGCTTTCCAAGAATCTCGATTTCAACCTCTGCGCCTTCAACCGCCAGTTCCGGTGGCAACATGGCAAGGGCAATTGATTTACCGAGACGCCATCCATAATTGCCGGACGTTGCCCGGCCCACAAGCTCTCCATTTTTATAGATCGCTTCTGACCCACGCGCGTCCGCATCGGTGACGCCGTGCACTTCAAGGGTCGCAAACTTATTGTTGAACCCTTTTTGTTGCCATTCCACCAGGGCATCACGGCCAATAAAAGTGCCCTTATTGAGATGTACAAAGCGGTCCAGCCCACTTTCGAGTGCAGCATATTCAATCGAAAGCTCGCGCGGGATAAGACGGTAAGACTTCTCAATGCGCAGGGAATCCATGGCGCGGATACCAAAGGGCTTGATGTTGAACTCAGCGCCTGCATCCATCAAAAGATCGAAAATCGTATTCTGCATTTCCATTGGGTGATGCAGCTCCCAACCTAATTCACCAACAAAGTTCACCCGCAAGGCATGTGCCTGGGCAATACCAACATTGATTGGTTTGCCAGAAAGCCATGGGAAGTTTGCATTGGAAAGGTCGGTATCGGTGAGCTTCTGCAACAGATTGCGCGATTGCGGACCAGCAAGAACCAGAACACCATATTGCGACGTAATCCGTTGCATCGTCACGCTGCCATCTGAAGGCAGTGCCTTGAACAGATAATCTTGATCGTGGCGCTCAAATGCACCCGCCGAAACCAGATAGAATGTGCCCGGTGAAGCTTCGTATACGGTGAACTCAGAGCGAACCCCGCCATTCTCAGACAAGATATGACAGAGGCCCACCCTGCCTTGTTTCTTGGGCACCCGGTTGGCGAGAAGGCTTTCCAGCCACTCGCGCGCTCCCGGTCCCGAGATTTGGGTTTTTGCGAAAGCCGACATATCCAGGAGGCCAACATTTTCCGCCACATGTTTACACTCGTTGCCCACATGCTCGAAATAGTTGGAACGCCGGAAGGACCATAATTCCTTGACCTTCTCGCCTGCCGCAACAGGGGCATGGTTATCGTTCATGATAACATCAGGCTTCGCCAGCTCGTCTGGATCAAAGCCATAACCTTCAGGGGCAAACCAATTGGGACGCTCCCAGCCATAGACAGAACCAAACACCGCGCCCAGTGCCTTCATCCGGTCGTAGCAAGGAGTTTGCCGAAGCGGGCGTGCGGCTGCGCGTTCTTCATCCGGGTAATGGACGGAGAACACATTGCGATAGGCTTCTTCGTTCTTTTCACGCAGGTAGCCACGGCCTGCATACGGGCCAAAGCGGCGCGGATCGACACCCATCATGTCAATTGAGGGCTCGCCTTCAACAATCCATTCCGCCAATTGCCACCCGGCACCACCTGCCGCCGTGATGCCGAAGGAATGGCCTTCATTGAGCCAGAAATTCTTCAGACCCCAGGCTGGACCGATAATCGGTGAACCATCAGGTGTGTAACAAATTGCACCATTATAGACCTGCTTGATGCCAACTTCGCCAAACGCCGGAACCCGGGCGATTGCCGCTTCAATATGTGGCTCAAGACGCTCCAGATCTTCCTGGAAGAGTTCATATTCACTTTCATCTGACGGGCTGTCCACATAACAGCATGGTGCGCCTGTTTCATATGGCCCGAGAATAAAGCCGCCATTTTCCTCACGGAAATAATACGCTGCATCGGATTCACGAAGCACACCCATTTCGGGCAAACCTGCCGCCTGGCGCTCACGCACAGCCGGATGGGGCTCTGTAACGATATACTGGTGTTCAACCGGAATAACCGGCACATCAAGACCAACCATTTGACCAGTCTTGCGAACGAAATTACCCGTTGCGGAAACCACGTGCTCACACGTGATGTCGCCCTTATCGGTTTTGACCAACCACTCGCCATTGGCAAGTTGTTCGATACCGGTAACGCTTGTGTGGCGGTAAATCTCCGCACCACCATCGCGCGCACCCTTGGCCATTGCCTGGGTAAGGTCGGCGGGCTGAATGTAACCATCATCAGGGTGCTGAATAGCACCAAGCAGGTCGTCGGTTTTGCATAATGGCCAGATTTCCTTCACTTCATCCGGTGTCAGGAAATTGACGTTTATGTCGATGGTTTTCGCAACACCGGCGTAATAGAGATATTCATCCATCCGGTCTTTTGTTGCCGCCAGTCGGATATTGGAGACTTTCTTGAAGCCCACAGGCTGGCCGGTTTCCTGCTCAAGGGAATCATACAGCTTGACGGAATATTTGTGGATTTGGCCAACTGCGTAGCTCATGTTGAACAATGGCAACAGGCCAGCCGCGTGCCAGGTAGACCCGGAAGTGAGTTCTTTTCGCTCAATCAGGCACACATCGCTCCAACCCTTTTTGACCAAGTGATAAAGCGTGCCGACGCCGACAACGCCACCGCCGATAACAACTACCCGTGCATGTGTTTTCATGGCTTGATCCTTCCGGCATTAGCCGGTGCTGCCCCAATTCATTGGCCTTCACCATATAAGCGAAACGCGCTGTGGTCTGGAAGAATACGACAACGCTGGCTTGAAATCCGACACTTGGGATTGGCGGTGAGAAAAAATCACCCGTAATCAAGCAAACTCACCCAAGCAAGTGGGCGTTTTTCAATCCGGTCAGAACAAACTGCACAGCGAGTGCTGCGAGTATCATCCCGAGAACCCGGGTCAGGGCTTTGGTAAGGTCGGGATTGATATACTTGGAGAACCGGCTGGCCATAAGGAACATGAACAAGGTCAGCAGCAAAATCGCAGCCAGAACGCCGACTACGGCAGCCTGTGCCGTCACATCTCCCTTGTTCTGGCTCATCAGCAATATGACAGCCGCAATTGCCCCAGGGCCTGCCACCAGCGGCAAGCCAAGCGGAAACACCGAAATATCATCGACAAATTCGTGGGATGCTGGCGCACTCTTGTCATGATCTGCGCTGGCATCATCTACGTTGCGCTGGCGCCGCTCCGTGCGTTTTTCAAACAACATTTCCGCCGCGATCATAAACAGCAGCAATCCGCCGGAAATGCGAAAAGCCGGCAGCGAAATACCCAGGAAGTGCAATACACCTTCCCCGGCGATGGCAAATATTGTGAGAATAGTGGCCGCGACCAGAATTGCCTTCACCGCTACTCTGCGGCGGGCGGCTTGATCCGCACCAGTGGTCAGCGCCACGAACATGGGGACGAGGCCGATCGGGTCAATCACCACAAACAGCATGGCAAAGGCCGGCACGATGACGCTAGTCCACAATTCCATGACTTAACCCAAATGAAAACGGCCCGGGAAATCCGGACCGTTAATTGCCCGCTAATTGCGGACACTAAAGCACGTTTGAACGCGATGGACTAGAAGTCGTCCTTCGGCTCCAAAACCTGACGACCACGATAGGTGCCGGATTTAAGGTCAATATGGTGAGGCCGGTGCAATTCGCCGGTTTTCTTGTCCTCAACATACACAACATGTTCTTTCGCGTGACCGGAGCGGCGATGTCCGCGCTTCATCGCGGTGATCTTACTCTTTGGAACAGCCATTTGCATAACTCCTTTTGCCAGCGAGGGTGCCCAAGCCGGAGGTTCGGCGCGGGTTATAACGCTGCTTCTTACAAAAGACCAGCGATTTATTGCTTTAAACACCCAAGATATGGACCCATCCCGCGCATCCGTCGCTCCAGTCGCGAGGCGAGCTTGCGGGTTAGCGGTCCAGGCTTTCCCGCAGTGCGCAAAATCGGGTTGGGCAGACTTGCCGCTAGCAATGCAGATTGCCGGCGGCTCAGCTTCTTGGCGGGGCGCTTGAAATAGGTTCTTGCGGCGGCTTCCGCGCCATAAAGCCCCGGTCCCCATTCAACAATATTGAGATAAACCTCGATAACCCGGCGCTTGGACCAGACAAGATCGATCCAGTAAGCCAACGGAACCTCCAGCCCTTTTCTGAGATAGGAACGCCCGGGCCAGAGAAACAGGTTTTTTGCCGTTTGCATCTGGATTGTCGATGCCCCGCGCACTTTGCGCTTACCACCGTCAATTGCACTGTCGACGACTATCTGTACCGCCCCCCAATCCACACCGTTATGAGCACAAAAGCGGGCATCCTCAGAGGCAATAACGGCAATTGGCAGGTTTTTAGAAATATCATCAAACGCCACCCATTCCTTGCGCACCGCATTGCCCTGAACGAAACGAATGACTTGCAACGCAGATATGGGCGGCGGAATGACCGCATAAACGAGCGTCAGCACGTAAGGCAGTAAAAACAGGACAACAATGCCAATAACAGCCCTCTTTACGAAGATCCGCAGGCGCGATGGCTGGTCGGCAAAACTGGGTTCAGGTGTCATTGTTGTTGAACCGGACAATCCGGGGCCTTACAAGATGGCGTTCGATATCTCTTCCTAGCACACCCGCAGCGTCGATAAGAAGGCACAGACATGGCATTCCTTGAAGTTCTCTCCCAAACCGCACACGAAGTAGATGCTCTGC
>CAJQND010000054.1 GCA_905479595.1 uncultured Hyphomicrobiales bacterium | reverse complement strand
CCTCAACCGCAATAAAATGCCCATCGGCTGCGCCGTCACGTGCTGCGCGGGCTTCAAGGTATTCTGGAGAATCGTAGAAGGTTTTAATTGCTTCCAGGCTCGGAAATTCAACAATGACGACCCGCCTGCCATCGTCATCGCCTTCCAAGGTGGCTGTTTCGCCGCCGCGGGCGATAAATTTGCCGCCGTGGGCAGCAATTGCGCCAGGCGAAAGAGCTTTGTAGTTCTCGTACTGTTCGGGATCAGTGACATTGACCCGTGCGATCATGTAGGCAACCATTGATATTCTCCGTTCATGTTTGTTTTAGCTGGACTCTAGTTCGGCCAGTTTTGCAAGTTCAACATTGGAACCGCACATGATAACTCCAATTTTTTCGCCTGGCTGAGGGATATAGGTTTGCGTCAGGAGTGCGGCCAGGGCAGCAGCGCCTCCGGGTTCGGTGGCAAGGCGCAAGTTTTGCCAGCACCAGACTTGTGCAGCGCTGATTGCCGCATCTTTTACCAACGCGACGTGGTCCACATGGTCCTGGGCCAAGGGAAACATCAAACCGCCAACACTGGCCGCGCCAAGGCTGTCAGCTGCAACCCCTTCGGGGTGAACGCGCACCGGTTCTCCGGCTTCAAGGGCGGCGTGCAATGCGCAAGAGGTTTCTGGCTCAACGGCTATGATTTTGGTTTTGCCGCGATGCCATGCGGCAACGCCCCCAACGAGCCCGCCGCCACCGACCGCTACCAGCAATGTGTCAAGTTCCGGTGCTTGTTCTTCCAGTTCCAACGCCAGTGTCGCCTGACCTTGCAGTGTGGAGATTTGATCATAGGCGTGAATGGTCATGGCGCCGCGTTGGCGTTGAAACGCCTCGCTTGCTGCCAGCGCATCAGCGTAGCGCGCACCCGTGACGGTGACATTTGCGCCAAGGCGTTTGATCAACGCGATTTTTGCAGGAGATGATATTTCCGGCACAAAGATATTGGCAGGCAATGACAACGTATGCGCCGCATAGGCAACTGCCGCCCCGTGATTGCCCCCGGATGCAGCAACAACGCCGGCCTCAGGCACTTCATTTCCGATTAGCCCGTTGAACGCGCCGCGCGCTTTGAAAGAGCCGGCATGTTGCAGGCATTCAAGTTTCAGGGTTATCGGCGTGTCATGATGAAAGGTGCCGCCAGAGATTTCCATTACAGGTGTCTTGCGGATGAACGGTTGAATGCGCTCATATGCGGCCCGGATGTTTTCTTGTGAAAGATCGCTCATACATTGATTTCCATGCGCAGGCCTTTGGCGTCGCGGGTCGGGGTTTCGGGAAATGTGAGATTGTCCGCGTTGAATATGCGCCAAGCGCTCCATGCAGCAGCGCAGGCATCAACTATATCGTCTTCCCCCACTGCCGCGCGCGGCCATGTTGGGGTTGAAAGTCTGTCGATGGGAAATCCTGATGCGGCTAATAGTTTGCGTCGTAGCGAGAGACCTTCAGCGCTGGGACGGGATTTTAATTTCTTGGGCAATGGCACAGGTTTTTGACCGTTCATGGCCCAGAAGCAAACCTCAGGATGGGTTTCATACACGCGGGTTTGCAAGCCCGGGGTCATCAACGTGTCTATTTCGCGGATTTTGGGAAACAGCCCGAAACATTGCCGCGAGATTTTGCGCGGCGGATCTGAATGGGCAAGATTGATGGTGCAGGCATTGCGGTATTCTTCAGCCATGACAGCAGCGCGGGCAGGTACGGCAAACACACTGGATTGGCGCGCACCTAAAAGAGCGCGCACCTGGCGCTCACCTGCGCGGCCTTTTTCGCCCAGCTTTTCTGGCAGGCCAATGGGCATATCAACCGCGATACGTGATACATTTAGCGCCAGAACATCTTCAAAACTCTTGCAAAAGACCCCGTAGGCCTGGTCTGCGCCATTCCACAAAACTGCCATCCAGCCGCCCGGGCATCCGTCCACCCCGCACACCCACGTAGTGTTGGAGGCGAGTACGGAGGTAAATTCTAAAATGCCAGCCCCGGTGCTATTTGCAGCGACGCGCTCTAGCCGCGTTGAAGCTTTCTGGAAAGCAGTCTGCGGCGTATCTCCCTCAGTGGTGAAGTGCAAGATAAGGCTGGCGAACAGATCGCCCGTACCATTGGGCAAATTTTCAAACCGATAGCCGGTCCAGTTCAACACCGTTCCATCGTGCACCAAAAGGTTGGTGATCTCGTTTTCGGTTATCCGGGCGGACGTGACCATTATGGAATAAATTTCCAGTGCCTTCGCCCCGGCAAGCGGGTCTTCTTGGCCGCAGAGCCAGACAAACTCAAAATGATTAGGGGTGAGAATGTCCGCCAGTGGCAGTAATTCATCGCGAATTGCCATGGCTGCGTCCTCGGCAATATAGAGCCCCTTGTCATCGTCGCCCATGACGGGGTCGCAAAGGTAGGTGATGTCCGGGCGTAGCGCCTTGATTTTTTTGATGGCCCGTGCGGCAGCCGTTACATGTTGCACAGATGGCAGGTAACCGGTCATTACGCCATCTAATTGGCCTAGCGCGCCGTCTTTGCTGAGCGTATCAATAAACCCGTCAATGTCTTCTGGCGGAAATGCATGCGCGCACAGCGTGCCAAAACCTGGCCGGGTGGACAAAACAACTGTTGGCAGTGCCCAAACCTCATGGCCCAGTGCTTCCAAAACAGAAGCCGTCAATGAACCGCCAACGCGTCCGCGCATGACCTGTGATGAGATAGTAAGCAGCTTTGCCATCTAGACCACGTTTTGCTCCAACACGGGGGTGTTGCGCAGCACGCGTTCATATCCGAAGCGTGAAAGGTCGAGGCTTTGATAGCCTCCATGTACGATAAGTTCGGCGATGGCGCGGCCCACTGCCGGGGACTGCTGCAAGCCATGGCCGGAAAATCCATTGGCGAAAATAAAGTTCTGCATGTCAGGATGCGGGCCCAGAATGGCATTTTGGTCAAAGGTGTTATAGGCGTAATAGCCCACCCAGGCATTGGCGAGCTTGATGGCTTCAAATGCTTTGACCCGGCGCGCCAGTACCGGCCAGATGTGGCTGTCGAAGAAATCATAATCGACCTCGAAATCACCGGTCTCCGGTTCTTCGTGGGCGAGCGGCGAGCGACCGCATAAAAACTGACCGCTTTCTGGACGAAAATAGACGCCAGTTGGGTCGATGGTGAGCGGGGAATTGGGAACGTCCTCGCGGCAGTCGAAAACGTAGACATAGCGTTTGCGCGGTTCCACCGGCAGATCCAGCCCCGCCCAGCCAGCGATTTCTGCCGCATCAATACCTGCTGCATTCACCAGCGTGCCGCATGATATGGTGGTTCCATCTGCCAGGTTAACTGCACTGACCCGTCCCGCGTGGTGTTCCAAGCCGGTGACTTGTTGCTCTACATAGTCCACGCCATTTTCGCGCGCAGCGCTTCGAAAGAGTTGCATGAGGGAATAGGCATC
>CAJQND010000053.1 GCA_905479595.1 uncultured Hyphomicrobiales bacterium | reverse complement strand
GGAACATATTCGATCGCCGAAGCCAAACAACATATGGCTGCTGCTGGTATTCCAATGCGGTTGAATTGATAAAATTTAAGACTATGGCGTCATGGCGCCATCCAATAAGATTTGGTAAGCCCACGTAACGGCAAATCCGAGGATCAGTATCATGGGCCTTTCAGACGCATCAAAGCTTTCAGTGTTGACTGAACTCGCACGCACTGTGGAAGCGCGCAAAAGCGCCGATGGAGAAAGCTCCTATACCGCGTCCCTGCTCAATCAGGGTGTTGAATCCTGTGCCAAGAAGTTTGGTGAAGAAGCAGTGGAGATGATCCTTGCCGCTGCGTCGGGTAACACAGCCCACACCAAAGCCGAAGCCGCTGATGTACTCTATCATTTTGCTGTTTTGCTTGAAGTGTCCGGTGTTTCACTGGACGATGTGATGACCGAATTGGAGCGCCGTCAGGGAACCAGCGGTCATGCCGAGAAAGCTGCGCGAGGCAAAGGCTGATATCATGGACAAACAACTTTCCATAGGGTTGTCGCCTTTCCGTAAATTTAACCGCGAGGACTGGGCAAAACTTCGCGCCGACACGCCAATGACCCTGGATGAGCGCGAGCTTGATGAACTACGCGGCCTGAACGAACGTATTTCGCTTGAGGAAGTGGCCGAAATCTACCTTCCCCTTTCAAGACTCTTGTCGCTCTATGTTGAGTCAGCACAGTCATTGTTCCAAAACACCCAGAAGTTTCTAGGTGGTAATGGATTTAAAGTACCCTATGTGATCGGCATGGCGGGTTCGGTAGCTGTTGGAAAATCAACAACCGCGCGTATTTTGCGCTCACTTCTAGCACGCTGGCCCAGTCACCCAAAAGTTGACCTACTCACGACAGATGGTTTTTTGTTGCCAAACAAGGAACTGGAATCGCGCGGACTGATGAACCGTAAGGGGTTTCCAGAAAGCTATAATGTCCAAAAGCTTTTGCAGGTTCTCTCTGAGATAAAAGCCGGAAAATCGAATGTGACAGCACCGGTCTACTCCCACCTTACCTATGATGTCATTCCAGGCGAAACCATCACTTTCGATCGGCCTGATATTCTCGTGGTCGAAGGATTGAATGTCCTGCAAACTGGCACACCGCCAGATGATGGCAAGGCAATACCATTTGTTTCCGATTTTTTTGATTTTTCTGTTTTCATCGATGCAGATGAAACGGTTTTGCGTAAATGGTATGTTGAGCGCTTCTTCCGTTTGCGCGAAACCGCGTTCCGCAACCCTAAATCATATTTCCATCGCTACGCGGCACTAACCGATGAAGTGACCACTGAGATTGCCAATAATATCTGGGAATCCATTAATCTCCCTAACTTACGTGAAAATGTGTTGCCTACGCGCCAGCGCGCTGACCTAATTTTGCGCAAGGAAGCCAATCATAAAATTGAAACGGTGAAGCTTAGAAAACTCTAAAAGGCGGTTAGGCCAGCCCATGTTTGTGGGCAAGTTCGGCGAACGGCGTTTCAGGACGTGCACCTACGTGGGAAATAATTTCTGATGCCGCCAACACTCCAAGCCTGGCACAATTTTCCACATCGCGTCCATTGGTGAGACCAAACAAAAAACCCGCTGCAAACATATCGCCAGCGCCAGTGGCATCAACCACTTTTTCCACCGGCAAGGCCGGAACGTGAAAGACCTCCGCTCCGTTCACAACGACACAGCCTTTTTCCGAGCGGGTGAGCGCCGCAAACTCGCAGTCTTCACGCACCGCAGCCAAGGCTGAATTGAAGTCGCTGACTTCATAGAGCGCCATAATCTCTGCTTCGTTGGCAAACAGAATATCTACATTGCCGCGCACCAGATCGAGAAAATCTGTCCGGTGGCGTTCCACGCAAAATAGATCTGACAGGGTCAGTGAAACTTTGCGGTTTGCCGCACGCGCCATTTTTGCAGCTGTACGGAACGCGTGCTTGGCATCTTCCTTGTCCCAGAGGTAACCCTCCAGATAGGTTACCTGCGCGTCGGCGATTGCTTTTTCATCGAGGTCAGCGCTGGTAAGATTCACGCATGCACCAAGAAACGTGTTCATTGTGCGCTCACCATCGGGTGTGATCAGAACATGGCAGCGTGCAGTAGATGGCCCGGTGGTCGCAGGTGGTGTGTTGAATTGCACACCTGCTGCGCGAATATCATGGGCAAAAACTTCACCAAGCTGGTCATCGCGCACTTTACCTGTATAGGCGGCATTGCCGCCAAACGAAGCAATGCCTGCAATTGTGTTGGCCGCAGAACCACCTGAAATTTCTACCGCAGCCCCCATTTCGCTATACAGCTGGGCAGCGGTTTCCTCATCAATCAGCGTCATCGCGCCCTTGGGAATATCTCGCGCAGCTAAAAACGCATCATCTTCGTGAGACAAAATATCAACGATGGCATTTCCGATGCCGAGCACATCAATGGCTGGTTTGTTCACTTTATAAATTCCTGATGATGAATTAAATGGGGCAAATTTGGCGGCAGTATAGCCAGCAAGCCCAACTACGCAAGCAAGACATCTTGCTATTTTGCCTACCCCACCCTACGTGAGGGGCGATTGTAATTTTACCAAGGTTAGTCGATGATTTCTGCTGTTATAAAAACCTTTGACCAAATGTTTTCCCCACCCTTTCGCAATGTGTTGCTGAAAGCGCTGGGGTTAACAATTGTGCTGTTTATCGGCCTTGGACTCACCATTCAGTTAGGTCTGGCAGCGTTGACCTTCTCCTCAACCGGGT
>CAJQND010000052.1 GCA_905479595.1 uncultured Hyphomicrobiales bacterium | reverse complement strand
ATGAACGACAAAGATTGATCGGGCGATTGTCAGTTTTCGCCATTTTCCTTCAATCTCCTTGTTAAAACCCCAATTTGCCCTCGACGCCAGCCTTTGCGCCGGGCATTCTTGCAAACACGGTATCAGGCCAGAGTGGCTTTTCTATAGGGGATTTTCCTTTCATGTCAGACGAGGTCTCCAGTATAGGCGGTGCGCTTATTGATTGGCTGGCGCGCCACGGCATGCCTGTGACCGGTATGAGCCTGACCTGGACCCTGGTGCAGCTGGCAATTATTCTTTTTTCCTATGGGTTTGCATCATATTTCGCCAATATGGTTACGCCGCGATTTGAAGCCCGAATTCGTGAAGTAAAGGGTAATCCAAGACTTATCCGTTTCTTGGCGGTGGTTTTGCGGCGGTTGAAATGGATTTTCATGGCGGCGCTGTTTTGGATTGCCTTGGCGGCATTGCGCGGCATTACCTGGCCCTCCCATAGCTATGTCATCGCTGTCGCCGCAAACCTTGCCACCGCATGGGTGGTGATTTCTATTCTCTCGCGGATTATCCGCAACAAGTCGGTTGCAAATGTTGTGGCGGTGGTGGCGTGGGTTTTTGCTGCGCTTTCCCTTGCAGGGGTGTTGCAAGAAACACTGGCCGCGCTGGATAGCGTGGGCTTTAACATTAAAAGCCTCCGGGTCAGTCCGCTACTCGTGCTCAAGGCGATTATTGTCATTTCGGCGATGATCTGGCTGGCCTTGATAGCCGGACGGTTTGTAACCTGGCGCATCAAACAGGTTGATGGCATCAGCGCTTCCATTCAGGTGCTGATTTCCAAGCTGGTCAAGTTCCTGCTCATGGCAACGGCAATCATGGCGAGCCTTTCCATGATCGGCGTCGACTTGACCGTACTGGCGCTGTTCTCTGGCGCATTGGGTATCGGCATTGGTTTTGGGTTTCAGAAGGTCGTATCTAATTTGATTTCCGGCATCATTTTGCTCATGGACAAGACAATTGAACCCGGCGATGTCATTACCGTTGATGAAACATATGGCCGTATCCATGAATTCGCCGCGCTCAACACATCAGTGATTGCGCGCGATGGCCGTGAATATCTCATTCCCAATGAAGACCTCATTACCTCAAAGGTTATCAACTGGTCCTATACGGATGATCTTGTGCGTCTCGATCTGGAGTTTGGCACGAGTTACAATTCTGACCCCCATGAAGTGCGCCAGATCGCCAAAGATGTAGCGGCAAAACACGAGCGGGTTTTGAAAACCCCTCCACCCGTCTGCCATATCACGGAATTCGGAGACAGTTCGGTCAATTACAAGGCGCGGTTCTGGATTTCAGATCCGCACAAGGGCACGGTCAATGTGCGTGGTGATGTGTTCTTGCTGTTATGGGATGCGTTTAAGGAGCATGGCATTGAAATTCCTTATCCACATCATGATGTCGCCATGCGAGGCCCTATTCAGGTTGACCTGATCCGCCCGACGAAGAAATAGAATTACGGGATTTCAATTGCCGTTCCGGCCTCATCCAGTTTTTTCAATATTCCGTCTTCCGGGCGCTTGTCGGTAATCAATCTATCAAAATCACCGAAGTCGCACACTTTAACAAGTCCGCTGCGACCCAGCTTGCTGTGGTCGGTGATTATGGTTGCGTGTTCGCCTTGCGCCAGCACTGCCTTGGCGAATTCGGCTTCACCGAGATCATAGTCCATCGGACCCGTCTGGGCATCAATTGCACCGATAGAGATAATCGCATGACGCACCCGGAACTTGCGAATGAAGTCGATGGCTGTTGGTCCGAACGCAGCGCCATTATCCCCGCGCAATTCACCGCCGGCCATAAACACCGTATTGCCGTTAACAGTCGACAAGGTGCGGGCGATGTCGGAGGAGTTCGTAATCACTGTGAGGTTGGTTTTCGACAATAGCTCGCGCGCCAGGATGGACGTGGTGGTGCCGGTGTCGAGCATCAGCGTGTCGCCGTCTTCAATTTTGGCGGCCATGAACCGCGCCAGCGCGCGCTTGGCATCGGCGTTTTCGCGCATCCGCCGGTCAAATGGCGCTTCAAACAAATGATGGGGCAGGGCGACAGCCCCGTGGACCCGCACCAATGCGCCGGTCTCAGTTAGAGGTTTGACGTCGCGACGAATGGATTCAGCCGATACCGCCAGCCGCCGCGCCAGGGCGGTAATAGCTGTCGTGCCATCTTCGCGAACAATGCGCAGTATGTCGGCATGGCGCTTGGAATAGCGTGCCGTATCTGATGCAGGTTTTGACGCCATTTTTCCTGGTTTCTTCCGCTTCTCTTTTGTTTTTCACAATTAAAACCAAAAAAACAAGTCATAAAACCACAAAAACTCACAAACTCGTTGACAGTGCTGGAACTACCGGGTGACATTCTAGCCAAGGTGCACGCCGCTCGCGGCTAAGCATCGGTCAGTCATCGGGGAAAACCCCAAAATGACGTTTCAGGGAGGTAAATCATGAATAATTGGCGTAATAAACTCGCCGCCATTGCCGGTGCTGTGGCGATGACAGCACTTGTTGCAGGTGGTCCCGCAGCACTTGCAGAAGTTGAATCAAAAGACCCGATCAAACTCACATTGCACGACTGGACCGGCCAGTTGGTGACAACGAAGATCATGGGCGAAGTGTTGAAAAAGGCTGGCTACAATATCGAATATGTACAAGCCGACTACATCGCCCAGTTTGCCGGGTTGAAGACCGGTGATCTCCATGTTGCCATGGAAATCTGGGAAACCACTGGCCGCGACGCCATGGATGAAGCGACCAAGACCGGCAAGGTTGTCAACCTTGGCGAAACGGGCATGCAGGCCATCGAAGAGTGGTGGTATCCGGAATACATGAAAGAGAAATGCCCCGGCCTGCCAGACTGGAAGGCCCTGAACAAATGTGCAGAAGCCTTTTCAACTCCTGAAACAGCTCCAAAGGGCCGGTATCTTGGCGGGCCTGTGACCTGGGGTGGATATGATGATGAACGCGTTGAAGCGCTGGGCATGGATTTCGAAGTCGTTCATGCAGGCACCGATGCTGCTTTGTTTGCCGAGCTTGAATCCGCTTACCAGCGCAAAGCGCCAGTATTGCTCTGGGTTTATGCCCCGCATTGGGCACCAGTGAAGTTTAAGGGCGAATGGGTTGAATTCCCGAAATATGCAGCGGAATGCTATTCCGACCCGGCTTGGGGTGAAAACAAAGACGCCAAGTATGATTGTGGCAAGCCGCGTGGCCCAATCTGGAAAGTCGCCTGGGAAGGACTTGGAAAGAAATGGGGTGGCGCGAAAGCGGCAGTTGAAAAATTCCACGTCGATAACGACGAAATGGGCGCAATGGTGTCGGCGGTCGATCTTGACGGCAAGAAAGTCGATGACGTTGTTGCCGATTGGATAAACAAAAACGAAGAACGCTGGAAAAAGTGGATTAACTGATCCAGGCGGTTTGAAGTTTGGCGGGAAGGCGACGGCACATGCCGGGCTCTTCCCGCCGATGTTCCCAGAAAGCAAGAAATCGTGAAAACTGACGATCTCGCAAAGCTCTCATGCCGGTCTGTTTGGAAGCTTTTCGGCAACGATAGTGACGGGTTTCTGCGTCGCACGCCAAATCCCAGTTCTGAGGATATCGCTGCTGCTGGATTGATCGCGGCAGTGAAAGACGTTTCGCTGGATATCCGTGATGGCGAAATTTTCGTCATTATGGGGCTGTCGGGCTCTGGAAAATCCACACTGGTGCGCTGTATGTCGCGGCTTGTGGAGCCAACTGCAGGTGAAATCCTTTTCAACGGCCAGGATTTGCTGCAGGCCAGCGATAAGGAAATGATTGAAATCCGCCGCCATCGCATGGGCATGGTGTTTCAACACTTCGCGCTGCTTCCACATCTTTCCGTGTTGGGGAATGTTGCCTTTCCTCTCGAAGTGCAAGGCCTAGATAAAGCCACCCGCGAGGCGCAGGCGCGCGAGGTCATCGAGCTTGTCGGTCTGGAGGGGCGCGAAGCGTATTATCCGCGCGAGCTTTCCGGCGGCCAGCAACAGCGGGTCGGCATCGCGCGTTCCCTGGCAGTGGAGCCGGAGTTGTGGTTTCTCGACGAACCATTTTCAGCGCTTGACCCTCTTATCCGTCGGGAAATGCAGGATGAGTTTCTGCGCATTCAATCGGTGTTGAAAAAAACGATTGTGTTCATTACCCATGATTTCGATGAGGCCATTAGGCTAGCCGACCGGATTGCCATTATGAAAGATGGCAAAGTTGACCAAACCGGAACGCCGGAAGATTTGGTTATGCGCCCGGCAACCGATTATGTGGCCGAGTTTACCCGCGAAGTGGCAAAGGCGAAGGTGCTATCAGCACGTGCGATCATGGGGCCGCCCGGCAAGCGTGCACCAAAGGGCGGGTTTGGCGGCGATGTGGGTTTACGCACAAAGGTTTCAGAATTAGCGGCGCGTGTTTCTGCTGATCCACGGCCTTTGGCAGTGCTTGATGATGATGGCGAGCGGGTGGGCATTGTCACCCGAGATGCGGTTATTTCAGTGTTGTTGGAGGGTTGAGCGATGTCATCGCAAGATCCCGCACCCGAAGAGATCAGCAGCAATACTCTTAGATGGGTATGGGCGGCAGCGCTGGCCGCCAGCCTGGCTTTTTGGCTGTTTGCCAAACCCTATGCCCCGTGGGCGTTCAAATATCCCCGCGCCTGGCAACTGCCGTTGAAACGCGAAATTTCTGATTTCATGAAATGGCTTGTGGAAGATGCAAGCTTTGGATTGTTCTCTTTTACGGAACTCACCAGGGGAATTGCCTGGTTGCTGGATATTCCTTTCACCATCGCGACTTCCATCCTTTCGAGCGGTTTTCTCAAAGGCCAGGGCTCGGACGCGGTTCAGATTCTGCCGCCTCTCACCTGGATTGCGGTGATTGCGATTGTTGTGGCGCTGGGGCGTTATGCGGGCGGGTGGAAACTCGCAGCCCTTGTGGGGGCGTGCTTTTCTTATCTGGCCATATTTGGCCAATGGGAAAGTGCGATGATCACGCTGTCATCTATCATCATCGCGGTGCCTTTTGGTGTATTCGGCGGGCTGGTGCTTGGCATTGCCGCGCATCGCTGGTCACTCTTTGAAACGCTGATAAAACCGGTGCTGGATCTCATGCAGACCGTGCCGGTTTTTGCTTATCTCGTGCCGATCTTGTTCATGTTTGGCTTCGGTCCTGTGTCGGCCATGGTGGCGACCATTGTCTATGCCATGCCGCCTATGGTGCGGATCACCATGCTGGCGCTGCGCCAGGTGCCGGGTGAGGTAATCGATCTTGGCAAGATGACCGGTTGCTCACCACGTCAGATGACCTGGAAGGTGATGGTGCCTTCTGCCCGCGATGGTCTGATGATTGGCGTTAATCAGGTGATCATGTTGTCGTTGAACATGGTGATTATCGCTTCGATGATCGGTGCGGGCGGTCTTGGGTATGATGTACTCGCTTCGCTGCGGCGCCTTGATATCGGCGCTGGTGTTGAAGCTGGGGTGGCGATTGTTGTGCTTGCCATTGCGTTGGACCGGCTGTCCCAGGCTTTTGCCAACCGCCGCCCGGAGCATTACGAGGCGCTGGCTGGGACGAGTTTTTTCAAGCGCAACCCATATACCTCAACCTGCTTGGCAATTGTTCTTGTTACCGGGTTTGCGGGGCTGGCGATGGGCTGGGTGCAGACCTGGCCGGAAAGCTGGTCGATCACGACGGGCACATTCTGGAGCGAAGTGGTCAGCTATATCAACGTGAACTATTTCGACCAGTTAGAGGCGGTGAAAACTTTCGTGCTGCTCAACTTGATGATACCGTTTAAACGGTTTCTGATCTCCTTGCCGTGGCCGGTTGTTGCGGGGTTGCTGGGGCTTGCAGGCTACAGTTTGGGTGGTTGGCGGTTGGCTGTGCTATGCGCGGTTTTAACGACATTCATGGCCGTCGTTGGGTTGTGGTCAAAGGCGATGGTGACAGTTTATCTCTGTGGTATTTCAGTGATTATCGCCTGCGCCATCGGTATTCCTATCGGTATTGCCGCTGCCGGGCGGGATCGCCTCTGGCGGGTTGTCCAAGTCTTGATAGACACTCTGCAAACCCTGCCTTCGTTTGTGTATCTCATGCCTGTGGTGATGTTGTTCAGGGTCGGGGATTTTGCAGCGATGATTGCGGTGATCGCATATGCGATTGCCCCGGCGATCCGATATACAGCGCACGGTTTGCGCCAGGTTGATCCGCAATTGGTTGAAGCGGGTATTGTCGCTGGATGTACGCGCTGGCAATTACTGCGCAAAATTCAACTGAAACTGGCCATCCCGGAAATCATGCTTGGCATCAACCAGACCATCATGCTGGCGCTTTCAATGCTGGTGATTACCGCCCTTGTTGGAACGCGTGAGCTTGGCCAGGAAGTTTATATAGCACTTACCAAGGCGGATACCGGGCGTGGGATTGTTGCCGGTCTGTGTGTTGCATTCATCGCCATAATTGCCGACCGGCTGATTACCGCAGGTGCTAACCGGATGAAGGCCCGGCTGGGCCTACAGAACTAGAGGGAATGCCTATGGGCAATGTTGAGAAAATTCAGTCACTGCCGTTATGGACCGACACGGTCAACCCGCAGCCCCTGAAGGGTGGCCTCAGTAATGAGAGCTTTACTGTTGAAGATGGCGGCAAGAAATATGTTGTGCGATTTGGTGAGGATTTTGTGGTTCACCATGTGTCACGCGAAAATGAAATTATGGTTTCAAAGGCGGCGGCTGCTGCAGGGTTTGCCCCGCAGGTCGTGCATACGCAACCAGGCGTGATGGTGGTCGAATTCATAGAAGGGCGCACCTATGGGGGAGAGGATGTCTGCGCGAATATTGCGGGCATTGCGGGTCTCGCCAAGCGGTTCCACACTGAAATGCCGCGCCATGTTTCTGGTGCAGCGCGATTGTTTCACGTATTTCATGTAATCCGCGATTACGCCCGCACCCTGAAGGCAGGCAATAGCCGCATGGTTTCAGCGCTCGCTGATTATCTGAAATTGTCAGAAGAACTGGAAGCGGTGCAACCACCATTACCGATTATCTTTGCCCACAATGATCTGTTGCCAGCGAACTTTATCGATGATGGCGAAAAAATCTGGCTCATTGATTTTGAGTACGCATCGTATTCGACCCCAATGTTCGATCTTGCCGGCATTGCCTCCAACGCTTTGATGACGCCTGCCCAGGATAGGGAACTGCTTGAGATTTATTTCGAGAGCAAACCTGATGACGCGTTGCTGCGTGCTCATGCGGCGATGAAATGCGCTTCCCTGCTGCGCGAAGCCATGTGGAGCATGGTTTCAGAGCTTCATCTGGATGCGCCGGGCGTCGATTATGTTGCCTATACAGATGAAAACCTCGGCCACCTTGAAACCGTACTCGAAACCTATCGCGGTCAATATTAAAGGAATGCGCTTGTGACACTTCCAACCCACGCTCAGGTTGTCGTTATCGGAGGCGGTATCATCGGCTGTTCCACGGCCTATCATTTGGCGCGCGACCATAGTGCCGATGTTGTGTTGCTGGAGCGTGGCCAGCTCACCAATGGTTCGACATGGCATGCGGCAGGACTTGTCGGCCAGTTACGTTCATCGGCCTCGATCACCCAGGTGCTGAAATATTCAGTTGATCTCTATACCAAACTGGAGGCTGAAACGGGCCTTGCTACCGGGTGGAAACAAAATGGCGGGTTGCGGCTTGCCTGCAATGAAGAGCGTTGGACTGAGATCAAGCGCCAGGCCACCACGGCCCATAGTTTTGGTCTTGAAATGAACCTATTGAGCCCGGCAGAGGCGAAAGATTTATGGCCGCTGATGGATGTGAGTGACCTAGTGGGCGCTGCATTCATGCCAACAGATGGCCAGGCTTCACCGTCAGATATTACCCAATCGCTTGCCAAGGGCGCGAGAATGCACGGGGCGAGAATTCATGAAGGGGTCACGGTTACCGGCATTGAAGTTGAAGATGGCCGGGTGGCGGCGGTGGTTACCAATGAAGGCAGGATAACTTGCGAAAAAATTGTGAATTGTGCCGGTATGTGGGCCAAGGAGTTGGGCCGTATGGCGGGCGTTTCGGTGCCACTGCAACCGGTGCAGCACCAATATATGGTTACAGAAAAAATCGACGGTATTACCTCTGACCTTCCGACCCTGCGCGACCCCGACAGGTTTACCTATTTCAAGGAAGAAGTCGGCGGGTTGGTGATGGGAGGGTATGAACTGAACCCGATTTCATGGGCGGATCAGGGATTGCCACAGAATTTCGAGTTCCAACTCCTCGAGTCTGACTGGGACCATTTCGAACCGCTCATGACCCATGCGTTGGAACGGGTACCTGCTCTTGAAACCGCTGGCGTCAAGCAATTGCTCAACGGGCCTGAAAGCTTCACCCCGGATGGCACGTACATAATGGGTGAAGCACCGGAAATTGCCGGATTTTTCGTTGGCGCGGGGTTTAATGCTTTTGGCATTGCCTCCGGCGGTGGAGCAGGGTGGACGCTGGCAGAATGGGTGATGTCAGGTGAACAACCGCTTGACCTTTGGAGCGTTGATATCAGACGCTTCTCTTCTCTCCACCATAGCGATGCGTGGGTGCGCGAACGCACTCTTGAGGCTTATAGCAAGCATTACACCATCGTATTTCCACACGAAGAATACAGCTCTGCGCGCGATGAAATTTCCTCGCCGATCTATGAAAATCTAAAAGACGCTGGTGCCTGTTTTGGTTCCAAGCTTGGCTGGGAACGGCCCAATTGGTTTGCGCCAGCAGGCGTTGAGCCAAAAGACGTCTATTCCATGGGCCGACAGAACTGGTTTGGCCCTGTGGGTGCGGAACATAAAGCGTGTCGCGAAAAAGTGGTTCTCTTCGATCAATCGTCCTTCGCCAAGTTCGAGCTTTCAGGACCGGATGCAGAAGCCGCATTGGGGTGGATTTGCGCAAATGATGTGGCGCGGCCGCCTGGCCGGATCATCTATACCCAAATGCTCAATTCACGCGGCGGTATTGAATGCGATCTTACGGCGGTGCGTCTGGCCGATGACCTTTATTATATTGTAACGGGGACCGGGTTCAGAACCCATGATTTCAGCTGGATCAACCAGCATATTCCTGAAGGTATGGATGCGCATTTGCGCGATGTAACTGAAGAATATGGCACCTTGTCTCTGTTTGGTCCGTATGCCCGTGACGTGCTCGCTGCCGTCAGCGATGATGATGTTTCGCACGCTGCGTTCGGCTTTGCGCAAATGCGCGAGATTGCCATTGCCGGCCACAAGGTGCGTGCCCTGCGCATAACCTATGTGGGTGAGCTTGGCTGGGAGTTGCACCTGCCAATCGCCGCTATGCGTGAAGTTTATGAAGGGTTGATGGAAGCAGGCGCAGAGCACGGTATTCAACCGGCTGGTTACAGGGCAATTGAATCCCTGCGCCTTGAAAAAGGGTACCGCGCCTGGGGCAGCGACATTACACCCAATGATTCCCCCTTTGAAGCAGGCCTGGGGTGGGCAGTAAAACTGCGGTCCAATATTGACTTCATGGGTCGGGCCGCTTGTGAAGCTATCGCAACCAAGCCGTTAAAAAAATGTCTTGCAGCGTTCACCGTCAATGACCCCGATGTTGTGTTGCTTGGCCGTGAAACCATTTTCCGCAATGGCGAAGCCGTGGGTTATCTGACCTCTGGTGGATTTGGCTACACATGCGGAAAGCCTATTGGTTACGGCTATATCCGCAACCCGGACGGCGTCAGCAATGGTTTCATCGCATCTGGTGAATACGAGCTTGAAGTGGCGTGTGAGAGAGTGGCCTGCGAAGTGCATCTGGACCCGCTTTATGATCCAAAGATGGAGCGGGTGAAATGCTGAACGCGGACCGCCATGCTAAAATCGTCATTATTGGCGGTGGAGCGATTGGCTGTTCTGTTGCCTACCAATTGGCGCTTGCCGGTGAAAAAGACGTGCTGCTTTTGGAAAAGGGACAAATTACCGAAGGCTGCACATGGCATGCGGCGGGGCTTGTTGGGCAATTGCGCGGCAAGCGAAACCTCACGCGGCTCATGCAGAATTCAGTGGCTGTCTATGATCGGTTGGAAGCAGAATCCGGTCTTGCCATTGACTGGAAGAAAGTTGGCTCCTTAAGGCTTGCTGGGTCGCAAGACCGGTGGAGTGAAATTCGCCGTTCCATGACCCAGGCGCGCAGTTTTGGTTTTGAGTGCCATGATGTTTCGGTGGCTGAAGCCAAGAAAATGTTCCCCTATATCGAAACAAAAGGCCTGGTCGGGGCAGCCTTTGTACCCTCAGACGGGTATGTCGATCCCTATGCCCTGACCCAGGCCTATGCCCGCGCGGCACGTGATAATGGCGCGGTGATAAATGAACGCGTGCAGGTGACAGAAATCGTGACCGACGGCCGCCGGGTCGTTGGGGTGGTTACCGATAACGGAACCATAGGCTGTGAAGTGTTGGTCAATTGCGCTGGCCTGTGGGCCAAACGAATTGGCGAGATGGCAGGGGTGTCGTTGGCGGCCGGTGTGGTCGAGCACCAGTATTTTGTTACTGAGAAAACCCTCGATTTTGATAAATCGCTGCCAACCTTGCGCGACCCCGATAACAATTTTTACCTCAAGCCGGATGTCGCGGCCTTCGCCATTGGTGGCTGGGAAGACGGTACAAAAGGGTGCTGGCATGGCCGCCCGCCTTTTGATTTTGGCCGCGAACTGTTTGCAGAAAACATGGACAGGCTTGAGCTTTTTGCATTGCCATGCGCTGAAAGATTGCCGGTTCTCAACGAAACCGGCATTCAGACGGTGATCAATGGCCCTATTCCGGTTTCTGCCGATGGGGAACCCATTATGGGGCTGGTGCCGGAACTCGATAACTTCTTTACAGCATGTGGGTTCACCGCAGGCATTGCCGCATCAGGTGGTGCCGGTGAGGCGATGGCAGCATGGATTATAGACGGTGATCCGGGCATGGATTTGTGGGCATTTGACGTGCGGCGTTTTGGAAAAACCCATGCCAATAGCGGTTTTTTGCAAGAGCGCGCCATTGAGGCCTATGCCGCCTATTACAAAATCCACTGGCCGGGTGAAGAAGCCGATGCGGCACGCGGGGTGCGCCGCAGCCCGTTATATGACCGGTTGAAGCAGGCCGGTGCGGTTTACGGGTCGAAATCCGGGTGGGAGCGACCTAACTGGTTTGCTCCAGACGGGCAGGCAGCGAAAGATGCACCGAGCTTTGAAGGCAAGCCGAACTGGTTTGGCCCGGTTGGAGAAGAAGTGAGGGCGATACGCGAGCGGGTTGCACTGATTGATCAATCGTCATTTTCAAAGTTTGAAATTTATGGACCTGGAGCGTTTGATGCATTGCAGGCGCTTGCTGCAAACGATCTTTCTGGTGGGCCGGGGCGATGTGTCTATACACAGCTCTGCAATACCAAGGGTGGTATTGAAGCAGACCTGACAATTATGCATGTGGCAGAAGATAGGTTTTATGTGGTCACCGGGTCAGGTTTTGGCGTGCGCGACGGGCACTGGATTTCCAGCCATTTGCCTCTGGATGGTTCCGTCACCATGCGCGATGTGACCTCTGCATATGCTGTGCTGAATTTATGCGGACCGAAAGCGCGCGAGGTTTTGGAATGTGTTACCAGAGATGATGTTTCAAATGCTGCGTTGCCCTTCCTGTCTTGTGCAGAAATTGAGCTTGGCAATGGTCATGGATTGGCTGCGCGCGTCGGATATGTGGGCGAACTTGGCTGGGAGCTGCATATCCCTGTGGAATATGCCGCCTATATCTATGAGCTTTTGTGGCAGACGGGTGAACCCTTCGGCATTGCCAATGCAGGATACCGGGCGGTTGAATCTTGCCGGCTGGAAAAAGCCTATGTGTACTGGTCGGCAGAAATTGGTCCTGACTACACCCCGTTTGAAGCGGGCCTGGGATTTTGCGTGGCATTGGATAATGGAGCGTTCCTGGGGCGTGACGCCCTGGCCAAAGCAGCAGACAAGCCACCATTGCGCAAGCTGTGTACCTTCCAGGTGGAAGGATTTGCCCCGTTCCATGGCGGCGAGGCGATTTTGCACAAGGGTGAGGTTGTCGGGCTCACGACGAGTGCGGGCTTTGGCCACTATCTGGGAGTGTCGATCGCATTTGGCTATTTACCAGCAGAACTTGCTGGTGAAACTGAGTTTGAGATTGAAGCCTTTGGCACATCCTACACTGCAGCCCGCAAGGCGCGCGCATTGTATGATCCAAAGGCACAACGGTTGAGGGGATAAAACATGGACGATCAGGCAATTGATGAAGCCCGTGCGGCACTTGCGAAACTTGATTTGTTTGGGGGTGCGCAAGCCGCAGATGTCAAAGTCACACGCCTTGGTGGCCTCACCAATTTAGTATTTCGCATCAGTCATGGCAGCGAGGTTTTATGTCTGCGTCTTCCCGGCAAAGGCACCGAAGAATATATCGACCGTGCTGTAGAGGCGCATAATGCCAGAGCAGTGGCGCGGGCAGGTATCAGCCCGAAAGTTATCCATGCAGACCCCGAAAGCGGGGTAATGGTGAGCGCGTTTCTCGATGGGTTTGCAACCATGACGCCTGACGGATTTGCAACGCGCAGCGGGTCGCCAGCGCGTGCCGCGCGCGCATTTCACCAGCTCCACAATAGTGGCGAGACGTTCGAGTTTCGTTTCGAGCTGTTTGCCATGATCGACGATTACCTCAAAATTCTGGCAACCAAGCAAGTGGAATTTCCCGATGGTTACCATGACGTGCTGAAAGAAGCAGAAGTCGTGCGCGCTGCTTTGAACGCAAACCCGGCGAAGCTGGCCCCATGCCATTGTGATCCTTTGTGTGAAAACTTCCTCGACGACGGGGAAACCATGTGGATTATCGATTGGGAATATTCCGGCATGAATGATCCCTTGTGGGACCTCGGTGACTTATCTGTGGAGGCGGGATTTACGCCAGTTCAGGACGCCGAGATGATGAATGCCTATTTCACCGGAGGCCCAAGCGATGCGGAAATGGGGCGCATGGTTATCTACAAGGCCATGTGCGACTTATTGTGGACCCTGTGGGGCCTCATTCAGCATGCCAATGACAACCCTGCGGAGGATTTCTGGGCCTATGCCACTGGCCGCTTTGAGCGCTGCAAGGCGTTGATGGAAAGCCCTGAGTTTAAAACCCACCTTTTGGCGGTTAATAAAAACACGTAAATAATATATATTATTTAATTAAATCAATCCTTTACACTGAATGCATAAAGTGTAGAACGCTTCGAGTTCAAAACGCTGGGAATATCCGATGATTTATCCAAAAAGACTTGCCGCATTGGCATTGGCGGCAACTTTAGGTGCGGCTGGTGCTGGTGCTGGTGCGCAGGCTGAAGACTGGCAGGGCGTTTATGTGGGTATTGGCGGGGGATACTTTGACGCCGACGCCAAAATCCGTGATGCCGCTCAACTATTTTCAGGTTTCAAAACCAATTCCAGCGGCGGATTGATCGGTGCATATCTCGGCTACAACTACCAGATCGACAACCTTGTTCTCGGCATTGAAGGTGATGGATATGCGGGCTTTGGTGGCGAAACCAAGCTCTCGGGCTTTCCGGTACCGTCAAAACTGAAAACCAAAATTGGTGGCACCTGGGCGGTGCGCGGGCGTGCTGGTTGGGCGTTTGATACAATCATGCCTTATGTAGCTGGCGGTTACACGGGAATGACCAACAAGCAGACCTTCTCCACCGGCTATGTGGGTAGCGATGATAGAACCTTAAGCGGCTGGACATTAGGTGGCGGTGCAGAATTCATGGTGACACCGGGGTGGTTGATCCGTCTGGATTACCAGTACAAAGATTACGGCAAGCGGAAATTCTTCTCCAATCTCGACCCCAATTTCGGCGGCGTGACCCAAAAGGTAAAAGCCAACCAGTTCACTCTCGGTGGGGCATATAAGTTTTAGACCCATTCCCGACAGCTTCCTGTAAGATTTATATTATTGCCAGCTAACGGCAAACTACAGGAGCTTGCACATGTCCCAATCCGCTATCATTTCCCCGTATTTGCGCGAGGAGCATGTGATACTGCGCGATCAGGTGGCGCGGTTTGTCGCCGA
>CAJQND010000051.1 GCA_905479595.1 uncultured Hyphomicrobiales bacterium | reverse complement strand
CAGAATCCAACACACCTGCCATGCCAACCACCATGTTGTGCGGCAGGCCTGATGCTTCTCGCAGAGCCCAGACCATGGCATCAAGCGGATTGGTAATGCAGATGACAAACGCCTCGGGGGCATATTTGGCTATGCCTGCGCCTACCTGACCCATGACCTTCAGGTTGATTTCCAGCAAATCATCGCGGCTCATGCCTGGTTTGCGCGGCACGCCTGCAGTGACAATCACCACATCAGCGCCATCAATACCGGCATATTTCTGGGTGCCAGACATTTTTGCATCAAAACCTTCAACCGGCGCGGATTCCGCCAGATCAAGCGCTTTGCCCTGGGGCAATCCATCTACGATGTCGAAAATTGTCACATCGCCAAGTTCTTTCAAGCCAGCAAGATGGGCGAGAGTTCCACCAATCATTCCACCGCCGATAAGAGCAATTTTTTTACGCGCCATTTGTTTCACCTGTTTGTTGCGTTTCTCCAGCACGGCCACCAAGGCACGTGTCGTATTTCGTCAAAAAGTGCCGTTTTCCTATCCCGATTGAGCATACTCTGCAAGGCCAATGCGCTATAATCCAGACAGATTTTGCCGAGTGTAGACCATATGATTACCTGGAGTGGGATTTATGAGTGTTGAGATTGCCATTTTGTTTGCGATGACAGAATTTTTGCTGTCAATTTCACCCGGCCCGGCAGTTTTTTTGATTATCTCGCGATCCATGCATTACGGCGCAAAAGCGGGTTTGCGTGCTAATTTTGGCGTCGCCACGGCAAACATTCAATTTTACTGCCTGTCCGCTGCCGGAATTGGCGCCGTTATTCTCGCTTCGCATCAAGTGTTTCTGGTGATCAAATGGGCTGGAGCTGCATATCTTGTTTGGCTTGGCCTCACAATGTTGTGGCCCGCCCTGTTCGGCAAACCGGCAAGTGCTCAACTGCCTGTTAAAAGCAAACCTGCCGCGAGGGGGCGGGACTTCGCCCACGGATTTGTGGTGCAGGCATCCAATCCGAAAAACCTCGTGGCATTCACAGCTATCATTCCACAATTCGTAACACCCGGCCACGACATCGCATCACAATTTCTTATCCTGGCACTTATTACCCTTGCTGTAGAAATTCCAATCCTCGCCACCTATGCGGTATTGAGCGCCAAGGCTTCACGCTGGGCGGACGGCAAAGCACGAAAATGGATTGAAGCTATTGCTGGCGGCTGGCTCATTGCGGCGGGCGCGGGCCTCGCGTCATGGACCCACAAAACCTAAGCAAAGCGCATCTAGCTGTGATGGCCGAGATATTCTTCTGATTGCATCTCATTTAACCGTGAGACCGTGCGAGCAAATTCAAACGCATGATCGCCTTCTGGATAAATGCCTTCAGGCGGCGTCTCGGCAGAGGCTATGAGGCGCACATGATTGTCGTAAAGAGTATCGATCAATGTCACCAGGCGTTTGGCCTCATTGCGCCGCGCTTTATCAAGCCTGGGAATGCGTTCAACCAACACAGTGTCAAACGTTTTGGCGATTTTGAGAAAATCCCCGGGCCCAAGAGGTTGTTGGCACAAGTCTGCATAGTCGAACCTGGCAACGCCGCGCGCTGCCTGCGGCACAGTAAGAATGCGGCCATTCACCTCCAGGTCCAATGGCTCGCCCGCATCAAGTTCGGTGAGTTGGTGCCAGCGCTTTTGCACCACCTCGTCAGCCTCATCGTTCAACGGGGTGAGATAAACCCGGTGACCCATGATACGGTCGAGACGGTAATCGGTGGGGCTGTCCAGATTTACAACCTGGAGCCTTTCCTTCAACAACCCGATGAACGGCAAGAACCGCGCCCGATTAAGGCCGTGCTCATAGAGGTGGTCTGGCTCCACATTGGAAGTCGCCACGACGACAACCCCATGGTTGAACAGGGCGGAAAACAAACGGCCAAGGACCATCGCATCGGTAATATCGCTGACCTGGAATTCATCGAAACACAGCAAACTGGCTCCATCGGCCAGCTCTTTCGCCAATGGCGGAATTGGATCATCGGCAGCTTTGCGCCAATAATGCACCCGTGTATGAACATTTTGCATGAACTCATGGAAATGGATGCGCGCCTTTGGAGCCACATTCACATGCTCATAAAACAGATCCATAAGCATGGTTTTTCCACGCCCGACCTCGCCGGTAATATAAAGACCGCGCGGTGCGGGTACCGGTTTTTCCAGTCCGAGCCATTTTTTTAGTCCAGATGCTTCAGGCGCAGGCGTGTAATCGTTAAGTGCCGCGGCCAGATCATCCAGGTAAGCGGCAATGCGCGCCTGTTCGCCATCGGGTTTTAATTCTCCCGACGCGATCAATTCTTCATATGCTTGCAAAATCTTTCGCATGGCCGGGGCTTATCGCCTCTTCGTGTAACTTAGGCAAGTAGAGCCATTGTGAATAACAGAAAAAAGGGCGCAACCCTGGTTGCGCCCTTTTTGTCTTGGCTTAAGTGAAACCCCATTAGCTCATTGTCGGGATCACAAATTCTGCGCCTTCCTTCATGCCAGAAGGCCAGCGCGATGTGACAGTTTTGGTGCGAGTGTAAAAGCGCACTGAATCTGGACCATGCTGGTTGAGGTCACCAAAGGCTGAACGCTTCCAGCCACCAAAGGTATGGTAGGCGAGTGGCACAGGAATTGGCACATTGATACCAACCATGCCGATATTAATGCGGTTGGCAAAGTTGCGTGCTGCATCACCATCGCGGGTGTAGATTGCAACCCCATTGCCATACTCATGGTTCATGGGTAGCTCAATCGCTTCCTCATATGTGTTCGCACGCACCACTGAAAGCACCGGTCCGAAAATTTCTTCCTTATAGATGCGCATATCCGCAGTCACATTGTCGAACAGGCAACCGCCCATGAAAAAGCCATTCTCATAGCCCTGCATTTTAAAGTCACGGCCATCGACTACGAGCTTGGCACCTTCATCGATACCCATGTCGACATAGCCTTTAACCCGCTCCAGTGCTTCACCGGTAACCAGGGGACCGTAATCGGCCTCCATATCGGTTGAAGGACCAATACGCAGGGATTCAACGCGCGGCGTGAGCTTTTCAATCAACGCATTAGCAGTTGCCTCGCCAACCGGAACCGCGACCGAGATCGCCATGCAACGCTCGCCTGCAGAACCGTAGCCTGCACCAATCAACGCATCGACGGCCTGATCAAGATCTGCATCTGGCATGATAATCATGTGGTTTTTTGCGCCGCCAAAACACTGAACGCGCTTACCATTGGCGCAGCCACGGCTATACACATACTCAGCAATTGCCGTCGAACCAACAAAGCCAATGCCCTGGATAATCTCGCTGTCGAGAATAGCATCGACAGATTCTTTGTCGCCATTGACCACATTCAACACGCCGGCAGGAAGGCCCGCTTCAATCATCAGTTCCGCAAGGCGCATTGGCACTGAAGGATCGCGTTCAGACGGTTTCAGCACGAATGAATTGCCGCAGGCGATGGCCGGGCAGAATTTCCACATAGGAATCATGGCCGGGAAATTAAACGGTGTAATACCTGCCGCCACGCCGATGGGCTGGCGCATGGAATACATATCAATGCCAGGGCCCGCGCTGTCGGTATATTCGCCTTTGAGGAGGTGTGGAATGCCGACGGCAAATTCTGCGACCTCAACACCGCGCTGAATGTCGCCATGGCTGTCTGGAATTGTTTTGCCATGTTCCAATGAGAGTAACTCGGCAAGCTCATTTTTGTTCTCGGCGACAAGAGCAACAAACTTCATCATCACCCTGGCGCGCACTTGCGGGTTTTTCGCTGCCCATGCAACCTGCGCCTCAGCTGCGTTAACCGCTGCGTCATGAAGCTCTTCCGCCGAGGCAAGTGCCACTTTCGCCTGCACTTCGCCCGTGTTCGGGTTTAAAACATCTGCAAAGCGGCCGCTTTTGCCCGCCACATGTTTGCCGCCGATGAAATGACCTATTTCCTTCACGATTACCGTTCGCCATAGCCGAATGAAGCGGCCCGGGGCGCCTTTTGTTGAATTTGTCCAGCGAGCAAACTAATCGTCTTTCGTGACGTCCACAAGGCACCAATTGCCACGGATTGGCGGGCCAGATGACCAGGCGGGTAAAATTTTCGCACCGCAACATAATTGTCATGTGAAGGCCTTGAATACGCCGCAATGCAGCATGAAATTGCACATGCTCCATTTCGGGCATTATTTTTTATACGGATTAGTCCAATGGCCCGCCTCGACAAAGACGCATTGCCTCTAAATGTCAGTTTCCGCAAGATTTGGCCTTATGAGTCAGAACTCTTCAAAGATCACCTGCTACGGCTAGATGACCAAACGCGCCACTCGCGCTTTGGCATTGGGGTATCGAATGAGTTCTTACAAAGCTACGCGAAAACTGCTTTTCAACTTAATACGGTTATTTTCGGATGTTTCATCGGCGAAACCCTGCGTGCCACTGCCGAGTTGCGGCCGCTTCTGGAAAGTTCGCCACACGCGGCCGAAGCGGCGTTTTCGGTGGAACCTCCCTGGCAGGATTCCGGCATTGGCACCAAATTGATGCGCCGAACCGTCAAATCTGCCCGCAATCGCGGGTTCTCAACCCTCTATATGATCTGCCTGAGCGATAATAAGCGCATGCAACGCATTGCAAAAAAGCACAGCGCAAACCTGCACTTCGAAGAAGGCGACATTGAAGGTAAGATCGACCCGTCTACTCCTACACCCATCTCGGTAGCTGAGGAGATGGCTGAAGACGTGCAGGAATTCGTTACGGCTATTTTTTCATGGCCGCGCTAGTGGATCAATTGGGAATGCCTAAATAGGAATACCCGGCACCCAGACATAGCCATCATCATCTATGATATGGGCCTCGCGCTGGCCGTGCACTTTATCTAAGGCTGCAGAGAGCACCACCCAGTCGCCTTCTCGCGCAGCGGCAACGGCCTCATCAGGGTCGCGGCCATAGAGCCTGATCTCAAGACCAGCACCACGCGCCTCAACGCCTGCGATAACGCCGGCCATTTCATGGTCACGGTAGGTGTGGTCGCCGTGCAGCATCCATTCTGAACCGCCCGCGCGCATCACCGCAAAATCGGCATTTGCATATACAGTTTCAGCGCCAAGAACCTGAGTTTCAAATTTAACTGCAGCAGTTACATCGGTCACCAGTAGATTGAGACCAATTCCTGATTTCAACGTGCGGCCATAATCATCCGCCGCCATCCATGGCTCATCATCGCTTTTTTTCATGTCTTACCCGTCAATCTTGTCAATACATCTCAATGCTGACGGGATTGGTTTGATCGGTCAAGTCATAGGCAACCCGGCACGCGGGGATAAACGGTTCGTGTATGCGCCCGGCCATGCGCAAGATCAGCAGGAACATCAATGCTGAATCCTCTTCAAAATGAGTTGCCTGCGGGCCATCGCCACCTTGTCCAAGCACATGGCCAAGCCTGTGGGCTGTATATGTCAGTAACTGCGCTGCCTGGTTACCATCAAGGCTTGCAACAATTTCACGGTTTTCATCCATGAAACCGGGATCAAGACCGACGACAATATCACCATCCACTACCAGCGGGATGCCGCCATCCATGACTGCCTGCTTTTCGGCAGCCAGACGTTTCATC
>CAJQND010000050.1 GCA_905479595.1 uncultured Hyphomicrobiales bacterium | reverse complement strand
GCGCCGATGTCGACTTTGATACCTGGAATGGCACCAGATTGTTTGATCAGTTCGGCTATCGGGTTGCCGTCGCTTGCTTTCTGGCGCAAGGTTTCATCGTAGAGAATGACGCCAGAAACAAAATTCTGCATGGCATCGCTGGTGCTAAACAGCATTTGGCGATAGTCGCGGCGATTGGTTTCCGTGTTCTCGGTATTAATTGACGCGAAGCGTTTGCCGATCGTGCCGGTGCTTTCATCGGCGGCAAGAATGCCTTTGCCGGGAGCCACCATTGCCTGAGCAATCTGGTTTAAACTTTCAGCCATTTTCTGTCCCTCCGCACTTTTCTCATTTCAGTGCCCGAGCCCCGCACTGCTCTAATACTTTTACCCCAGGAAGGGTCTTGCCTTCCAGCCATTCCAGAAATGCTCCACCGGCTGTGGAAACATAGGTGAAATCATCTGCCAGTCCCGCCAGGTTCAGGGCGGCAACAGTGTCACCGCCGCCAGCGACAGAACGCAGTTTTCCAGCTTTCGATAATTCCGCCGCTTTGCGTGCTGCACCAAGTGTTCCAGCATCAAATGGCGGCAATTCAAAAGCCCCGAGTGGGCCGTTCCAGACGAGTGTTTTGGAGTTATCAAAAATCTTGCCGATCGCCTCGACTGTGCCTGGGCCAACGTCAAGTATCATTTCTTTGTCGGTGACTTCTTGGATCGAAACCGTGCGTGCATGGGCATGCGGTTTGAAATCTTCTGCAACCACAACATCGAGTGGCAGGACGATTTTACAACCTTCGCTTTCCGCATGCTCAAGGATTTCAAGTGCGTGCTCTGCCATGTCATGCTCAGCAAGCGAACGTCCTATCGGATGGCCCTGGGCATGGAGAAATGTGTTAGCCATGCCACCGCCGATAATCAGAGTATCCACTTTGCAGCACAAGTGCCCGATCATATCGAGTTTTGTGGATATTTTTGCACCACCAATAACGGCTGTAAGTGGGCGCTGTGGTGCATCAAGGGCTGCGTGAAGTGCTGCCATTTCCTTTTCCATCGCGCGTCCGGCAACCGATGGCAAAAACCACGCCAGACCTTCAGTAGAGGCGTGCGCGCGGTGGGCAGCTGAGAAGGCATCATTCACATAAATGTCGCCAAGGTCCATCAGGGTTTTGACAAATGCTGGCTGATTGGTTTCCTCGCCTGGATGAAACCGTGTGTTTTCCATCAGCAAAATATCGCCGTGTCTTGCTTTGGTCACAGCGCGTGCAGCCTCCCCATCGGTCCAGTCTGTTACGACGAATTTCACCGGATGGTCGAGTGCGACAGATAGTGGCCCGGCCACCGGTGCCAGAGACATGGATGGCACAACTGTGCCCTTCGGGCGACCGAGGTGAGACAGAACGATAACAATGGCACCTTGTTCTGCCAGCTCAAGAAGAGTTGGGGCAATCCGTTCGATGCGGGTTGCGTCGCGCACAATTCCACTTTCGAGTGGCACGTTAAGATCGGCGCGGACAAGTACGCGCTTTTGCGCGACGTCAACATTATCGAGTGTTTGGAAACGATCTGGCCCCGGCATGGTTTAGTTTCCCTGCAGGGCGCCCATGAAGACCGCCGTATCGTTCATGCGGCAAGAAAAGCCCCATTCATTGTCATACCAGGCAGCGACCCGGATGAGACCATCACCGATCGCTGCAGTTTGGGTTGCGTCAAAAATGGCGGATGCAGGATGGTGATTGAAATCTGTCGACACCAACGGTTCTGTGCAAACAGCAAGCACTCCGTTCATCGTCCCTGCAGCTGCCGCAGCCATTGCAGCGTTTACGTCATCAGCGCTCACCGGTTTGCCCGGCACAAAAACCAGATCGACCAGCGAAACATTTGGCGTTGGTACCCGGATGGAAGTGCCGTCAAGCTTGCCGGCAAGTTCTGGTATCACATCGCCAAGAGCCCGTGCGGCGCCGGTTGATGTCGGGATCAATGATAATCCGGCAGCCCGCGCCCGGCGTAGATCTTTGTGGCTGTTGTCGAGAATGCGCTGGTCGGATGTATAGGCATGGATTGTGGTCATGAAACCACTCTCGATGCCGCAAAGATCTTGCAAAACCTTTGCCACTGGTGCCAGGCAGTTAGTGGTGCAGGAGGCGTTCGAAACGATGTTATCATTTGCCGCCAGGTCTTCATGGTTCACCCCATAAACCACTGTACGGTCGACACCGCTTCCCGGTGCTGAAATCAGTACTTTTTTGGCACCTGCATCAATATGCGACATGCAGCTGGTGCGGTCCTTGAAATTGCCTGTGCATTCCAGCACCACGTCAACATCCTCAGATGCCCAATCGATGTCTTCTGGGTTGCTTTTCTCAAATACTCTGATTGGCCCAGAGCCAATGTCGAGGCGGTCGCCGGTAACTGTAACGTCACCCTGAAACGGTCCATGAACGGAATCATATTTAAGCAAATGGGCAGCCGCGGTTACCCCGGAGCGATTATTCACCGCAACGATCTCAAGGTCATTGCGTTTGCTCTCTGCAGCGGCACGCAGGGTCAACCGCCCGATGCGGCCCAAACCGTTAATCGCAACGCGTACACTCATAGGACTGGCTCCTGTCGTTTTAGGTTTTTGCAATCAGCCGGGTGAGGGCGGCAGAAACAGCCGCATCCGCAGTGATGCCAAATTTCTCAAATAACTGGCCGGCAGGTGCGCTGGCACCAAAACTGTCCATTCCGATAAAAATACCGTCTCTGCCGATGAACCGGCCCCAGCCCATTTCCACTGCCGCTTCAATCGCAATCCGGACTTTCTCGGTGCCGAGAATGCGTGTCTGGTAATCTTCATCCTGGTCGGCAAACAGTTCCATGCACGGCACAGAGACAACCCGTGTCGGGTGGCCGCTCTTATCCAAAGCCGCTTTCGCCGCCATGGCAGTTTCGACTTCTGACCCGGTCGCAAAGATAACCACCTCTGCGTCACCGTCAGCTGTTGCCAGCTCATAGGCTCCGCGTGCGCAGCAGTTTTCCTTGAAATAGGTTTCGCGCAAGGTAGGGAGTTTTTGCCGGGTCAGGGCGATTATGCTCGGGGTGTCTTCGATTTCAAGTGCCAGCTGCCAGCACTCGGCCACTTCGGTGGCATCTGCCGGGCGGAACACGTTGAGATTTGGGATAACCCGCAAACTCGCAATGGTTTCAACCGGTTGGTGGGTTGGTCCATCTTCACCAAGCCCGATGGAATCATGGGTCATTACATAAATCACCCGCTGTTCCATGACAGCTGAAAGACGGATGGCCGGGCGGCAGTAATCTGCAAACACCAGGAATGTGCCGGAATAAGGAATGACACCACCATGCAACGCCATACCGTTCATGGCCGCTGCCATGGCATGTTCGCGAATGCCCCAGTGCACGAAGCGCCCGGCGAAATCGCCCGGCGCGATGGCCTCCATCCCCTCAGAGCGGGTATTGTTGGAGCCGGTTAAGTCGGCCGAGCCGCCAATGGTCTCAGGAACGACTGCGTTGATGACATCCAGAGTATTCTGCGAAGAGCTGCGGGTTGCCAGCGCAGGTTTGTCTTCTGCGAGCTGTTTTTTATACGCGCGGATAGCATCTTCAAAGCCATCGGGAAGTTTGCCGGAGTGTACTCGCAGAAACTCGCCTCTTGTATCTGCATCAGCAGCTTCCAGAGCTTTTGCCCAGGTTTTGCGAACCTTACAGCCACGAATACCCGCAAGCCGCCACATATCACGTACTTCAGTGGGGATCTCAAATGCGCCGTGTGGCCAATTGAGTTGCTTGCGCGCTGCGCGGATTTCATCTTCACCAAGTGGTGCGCCATGGGTAGCGGATGTACCCTGCTTATTCGGAGAACCGAAACCGATAATCGTTTTGCAGGCGATCAGGGATGGTTGGTCGGATGCTTTTGCTGCTTCTATCGCTGTCGCAATCGCATCTGGGTCATGTCCGTCGACAGACTGAACATGCCAGCCTGATGCCGCAAACCGTGCGGGCTGATCGGTTGAATCAGTGAGTTCCAGCGGACCGTCGATAGAAATGCCGTTATCATCAAACAAAACGATGAGTTTGTTGAGCTTTAAGTGGCCGGCAAGGGTGATTGATTCCTGGCTAATACCTTCCATGAGACAGCCATCGCCTGCCAGCACGTAAGTATAGTGGTCAACCAATTCGCCGCCAAACCGGGCTGCAAGATGCGCTTCGGCCAACGCCATGCCCAAGCCATTTCCAACCCCCTGGCCAAGCGGCCCGGTCGTGGTTTCAATGCCAGCGCCGTGGCCAAACTCAGGGTGGCCAGCTGTGCGTGCGCCGAGTTGACGGAAATTTTTCAACTCATCGAGTGAAAAATCCTCGTATCCCAGCAAATGCAGGCACGCATAGAGCAACATGGACCCATGGCCAGCCGACAGGATAAACCGGTCGCGGTCTTCCCAATCCGGCGCGGTAGCGTCAAATTTCAGGAATTTGGTGAACAACACCGTGGCGATATCCGCAGCGCCCAGTGGCAAGCCCGGATGACCGGAATTTGCCGCCTGGACAGCATCCATCGCCAACGCGCGGATGGCATTCGCCATTTGTGTGTGTTTGGAATTTGCTTCTGGCGGAACATCGCGCCCTTCGGTGGTCTGTTCCGTATTATCTGCCGTGTTGGCTGACTTCATGCTACCCGCACCCGGCGTTAAACCGGTGTGTCCTGAACGCCCCATGAAAATTGGCGCCAGACATACCACCTGTCCATGCCGAGTCAATGGTGATCGCCAAGGAAAATGGACGCACTGAGGAAAAGATTACCGATAATATTTCTGCAAGCCGCATTCGGGGGTAAAACCGGGTGTGCTGCCTTATTTGCCGCTTTGGTTGATTAAACTTGTCGAAAGCCGTGAAAAGCCTGCACTTTTCATTGACGCAACAGGGCAAGGCTGCCTAATCTGCCAATAGATCGGGCTTCGCTGACAATCGCGGTGCCTGCGTGGACAGCAAATCGGGGTTTTTATGGCAGAGCAGTCTCGCCTGGACAATGCGCTCAACAAGTTTGAGACCGCAATGCGCAGTTTTGAAGCTGCGATGGTGCGTGAACGCCAAAAAGAGGCGAAAGACGCCAATAGTCAGGCCGAATCGGCTGCGCTTCTGGAAGATCGTTCCCGGCTGGCCGCCGATCTGGATCGCACCAAAGCGCAATTATCTGAAGTGACCCTCAACAACAGCGAAGCGGCGAAGCGGATTGATGCCGCTATGGCTGCGATCAAGAATATTCTGGATTAATCTAAAGAGTACATGCATTCCGCATGTTTGCGTCTCGATTGAAGGTTGTAAATGTCTGACAGTTCCATTCCTCCGCCAGCCAATGTCTCGCAGGTCGTCGTCAAGGTAAATGACCGGCCATACGCCATGCAGTGCGACCCGGGCGAAGAAGATCACCTATCAGAACTAGCACAATTGATCGACACCGAGGTCGCCAAACTAAAGCGTAATTTTGGCCAGGTAGGCGATACGCGCTTGCTGTTGATGGCCGGGCTTGTCGTCGCTGATAAACTTGCCGCATCATTGATCCGCATCGATGATTTGCAAAGTGAACTGAAGAAAAAAGACTCTGCCGGGGATGCAGCCGGTGAACGCGCACGTTCCATGGAAGATGCAATTGCAGACCGGATCGAAGCCGCCAGCGAGCGCATTGAGGCCCTGGCCCGCGAAGTCGCTTCCGAAAACTAACAACAACGATCAAAATAGTTTGCGTTGCTTTGCTATCCCTGCCGTTCTACATAGCGCGACAGCGAGGCTGCCCGGCGCGTCTTGGAGACACATTGCCCGGGGCCTTATCGATCCGATCGGGAGCTGTCCCTGGTTGAGCCCGTGGGTTCTTTCAAACGGCCCCCACCTATGCAAGTAGGTTCCCGGCATCGAAATCTCCGACGGCTATGGCGGCTTCGCGCATCGGATTTAGTGGAAAGGCGTGGGCATGGCAGACTTGGCGGCGCAGAAAAGAGCTGCTCGCAAAGTGGCTGGCAGCATCCGCGTCGAGGCACATGCGATGCTGGGCGACACCGCGGGCGCTAGCTTGGTTGAGGCGGGCAGGGCGGTGTTTGCCAGCATGACACCGGGCACTGTATCCGGATTTTTCCCCTACCGTTCTGAAATCAACGCATTGCCGCTTTTGGCTGAGCTTGCGAAAATGGGCTGGACCACTGCACTGCCTGTGGTTATTGCGCCAGCGCAACCGCTTGTGTTTCGTTCCTGGCAACCAGGAGAGGCAACAATCGCCGGCGTCTGGGATATCCCGGTGCCGGTCGAAACGGCGCCCGAGATTATCCCGGATGTTATGCTTGTTCCGCTTTTGTCGTTTGATGCGCAGGGCTTCCGGCTTGGATATGGTGGCGGCTTTTATGATCGCACTTTTGCCAGTTTGCGCGAAACCGGAACCGTGACCGGAATAGGCGTAGCCTATAGCGCCCAGGAGGTGGACGCGGTGCCGTGCGGGGTTCATGATGTTCCATTGGACTGGGTTTTGACTGAAGACGGCCCAAAAAAGCCGGTCTAGGGAGAGTTTTTGATGAGATTGATTTTTCTTGGCGATGTGGTCGGTCGCAGTGGCCGCAAGGCCGTTCTCACCGAGTTGCCCAATTTGCGCGACAGGTTTTCTCCTGATTTCGTGGTGGTAAACGGCGAAAATGCCGCCTCCGGTGTCGGGATCACAGAAAAGATATACCATCAGTTGCGCGACGCGGGCGCAGATGTAGTGACCCTTGGAAACCATTCCTGGGACCAAAAAGAGGCCCTTGTGTTTATTGAACGTGAGCCCAACATGCTGCGTCCGATAAATTATCCTGCCGGGACCCCTGGCAAAGGGGCTGGTTTGTTTTCCGCTGCAAATGGCCGCCAGGTGCTGGTGATGAATGTCATGGGTCGGTTGTTCATGAACCCGCTAAATGACCCTTTTGCAGCCGTTGATCATGAGCTTTCGGCCTGCCCTATGGGGGATGCATGCGATGCGGTTCTCATTGATTTTCACGCTGAGGCAACTTCGGAGAAAATGGCGATGGGCCATCATGCCGATAGCCGGGCTTCTCTCGTGGTTGGCACCCATACCCATATTCCCACCGCTGACCACCAGATCTTGCCGGGGGGTACCGCGTTTCAGGCCGATACCGGAATGTGTGGCGACTTTGATTCTGTGATTGGCATGGAAAAAACCGAACCACTTCAAAGGTTTATCCGGGGCATAAATTCCGCGCGGCTGGTGCCGGCAACAGGCGATGCAACGGTGTGTGGTATTGCTGTTGAAACGGATGATGCGTCCGGGCTTGCAAAAAGGGTGTCACCGATCCGCGTTGGCGGGCGACTTGAACCGGTTGTGCCGGAGTTTTGGGAAACCTAGCCGATCAGGCGCTATCAGCGGCTTTGCCGGCACCTGGCGTTGCCGCAATTGCCAAAGCGTCCAGTTGCTGGAGTACCCGTTCCAAAGCCTGTCCATGGACTTTTTCGTGGTCCTGTAACTGCGTCTCGTGCGCCTGATCCAGGCCGTTCGTTGCTTGAACGGCGTGATCAACCAGGCGAGAGAGTTCACCAATTGCGCCGCGCGCCGGTTTTTGCTGCATGAGGTTGAGCGTGCGCTCAAGTGCTGCATTGCAGCTTGTAGGTGTTAACCCGCCTATTGCAGCGGAAAGTTCGGTATTTGATTTTGTCATTGGCCAGCCCTGGCAGTTTCAAACTAATCCACAGGTTCTGCTGCGGCGGGTTAACGGGCGGTTAACAGCGTGGATCACCTCTGGATTTTGGTTAAGCGTCTGATTATAACAAGCAAAGCATTCAACATTTTCAACGAACATGCGGGGCTAATGTGCTCTGCGGGAAAGGGGTGTCATGGCCGGACATTCACAATTTAAGAACATCATGCACCGCAAGGGCCGCCAGGACGCGGTCCGCTCCAAGGCGTTCTCAAAACTGTCAAAAGAAATCACCGTGGCGGCCAAAGTTGGTGGTCCGGACCCGTCCGCAAACGCCCGTTTGCGCCTGGCAATCCAGAACGCCCGTTCGCAATCCATGCCAAAAGACAATATCGAGCGCGCGGTCAAAAAGTCTGAGGCAGGCGATGGCGATATTCTGGAAGAGATCCGCTATGAAGGCTATGGCCCAGGCGGCGTTGCCATGATTGTTGAAACACTCACCGATAACCGAAACCGCACCGCAGCGTCCGTGCGCTCAACCTTTTCCAAGCATGGCGGCAATATGGGCGAGACCGGGTCGGTCTCGTTCATGTTCGACCGGGTCGGCGAGATTGTTTACAAACCAGAGGCTGGCGATGCTGATCAGTTGTTCGAAGCGGCAATTGAGGCAGGCGCTGAAGATGTGCAATCAGATGAGGCAGGCCACATCATCACCTGCGCGTTTGATGATCTGGGTGAGGTCTCCAAGGTGCTTGAGGGCATTCTAGGCGAAGCTGAAAGCGTAAAACCCACCTGGAAGCCACAAACCATGACGCCGCTGGACGAAGACAAAGCGGCCACCATGCTAAAACTTCTGGCGGTGATGGACGACGACGAAGACGTCCAAAATGTGCATTCCAATTTTGAAGTTTCCGACGAGGTAATGGAGAAGCTCACAGCTGCCTGAGCAGCTTCAGTTGCCTTGTGGGCTTGAAATGCGCAACATAAATGTGCATATATTAAATCTGGATTGGGCATTTCCCGGTCGGCAATTGGGTCTTGGGTTTCACTGGGGCCCTTTTGTTTTTTTGACACCCGCTTACGAGGGAAATACTTTTTTTGTTCGTATTTTGGGACCGATAATTTCATAAGCCCTGTTGTTTTGGTTTGGGCGGATTGTTTTCAGCGCAATTGGCCGCGCAACCAGGTCGGCAAGCTGTAATCCGCTTGAGTTTACGGATTTTTTGGCAAATCGCGGCAAGAGTTCAATGCGGGTGAAATCCTGGTTTCGGTAGCCCCATTTATGTTCGTCACCGCAAATCCGGTGAAATTCGACCTCCAACTCGCGATCTTCCTCACCTCCCCGGCATTCAAAGATGACGTGGGTTGTCAGGTTCTCTTGCCGTTTTTTTGTCAAAAATTCACATAGGCGTTCCAGACAGAAAT
>CAJQND010000049.1 GCA_905479595.1 uncultured Hyphomicrobiales bacterium | reverse complement strand
ATTTTCCCTCAACTCCCCTGGATGGTGAACTTTGGATAGGACGGCGGCAATTTTCAGTGCTTGTCGGGATTATTCGCCGCAAGATGCCAGCTGACGAATGGGAAAAAGTGCGCTATTTAATCTTTGATGCGCCCCAAGCGGAAGGTGGATTTGAAAAGCGTCTCGATTTTGCCCGTCGCTGGTTCCGACAACACCCAAATCCCTACACTGAAGTCCTGAAACAGCAAATTTGTGAAAATGAGATGCATCTGCGGAGAAAACTCGGGGAAATTGAATCCCTTGGCGGAGAAGGGCTGATGTTAAGAAAACCTGATTCTGCCTATACCGTCGGACGGTCCTATGATTTGTTGAAAGTCAAGACTTTTAGGGATGAAGAGGCGATAGTCATCAAACACCTCCCCGGTTCGGGAAAACATGCAGGGCGTCTCGGAGCACTGCGGGTTGAACTGCCGAATGGAATTCAATTTGCAATTGGGACCGGTTTTACCGATCGGGAGCGCGAAAATCCACCGCCTGTGGGAAGTACCATTACATTTAAGTATTATGGATTTCACGAATCGGGTATTCCCCGGTTTGCCTCCTTTCTGCGGGTTCGGGAGGCATTTTAACAATTGATCAAAAAGGAGGATCACTATGCGACAACTACTTTACACCATCACAGCAATATTTTTCTTGGCGTCGATGGCTTATGCCGACAATGGTATTATCAGTGTAAAAAGTTCTCATGCGGTAAAAGCCACGGCCGATCGACTCGAAAATACGCTCAAGCAAAAGGGGATGACCGTTTTTATCAGAATCGACCATGCCGCAGGTGCGCATAAGGTGGGCAAACAACTGCGCCCCACAGAATTGGTCGTCTTTGGCAATCCCAAAGTGGGCACACCCCTGATGCTGTGCAGTCAGAGTACGGCGATTGATCTTCCGCAAAAAGCGTTGATCTGGGAAGATCAAGAAGTCACAGTATGGTTTTCGTATAATGATCCAAACTATCTGGTCGAGCGCCACGGGATCACGGGATGTACCGAGGTCCTAAAAAAAATAGAAAAAGCACTGAGCAATTTTGCCAAAGCGGCAACGATGCCTTGATCGACAGGTACTTATTATTGCAGATGTAACCATGCCAGCCTATTACGACGAATCGGAGCATATCATGAAAACCGGACTCATTCTTGTTGACATTCAAAACGATTATTTTCCCGGCGGCTCCATGGAGCTGGTTGGAATCCGGGAGGCCGGGACCAAGGCGATGGAACTGTTGTCATTTTACCGCGAAAATCGCTGGCCGACTTATCATATCCAACATATTTCCGACCCGGAAAATGCGACCTTTTTTCTCCCGGACACACCGGGAGTCGAGATTCACGACGACATCAAACCGTTGGCCGATGAACCGGTCATCGCAAAACATTATCCGAACAGTTTTCGGGAGACAGGGCTTCTGGAAGAACTCAACAAAGACGGCATCAAGCGGTTGGTCATTTGCGGGGCCATGAGCCACATGTGCATTGACGCCACCACCCGGGCGGCCTTCGATCTCGGCTTTGACTGCGTGGTCATCCAGGATGCCTGTGCCACTAGAAATCTTGACTTCGGCGGCAAGACCATCGCAGCAGACCAGGTTCATGGATCGTTTATGGCTGCGCTGGGTTCAGTGTATGCCCGGGTTTTAAGTCTATCTGACTATAAGGGAATGAGAGGCGGATAATTCCAAAATCTTTATCTGCTGCAAAAAGGGGGACCACATAATGTCGGAATATATCGTTAAGCCGGGTGATACATTGTCGAAAATTGCTACCGGTGCTCTGGGCTCGGCCGGCAAATGGCGAATTATTGCAGAGCTGAACGGGATCGTCAATCCGAACAAAATACGGGTGGGGCAGCACCTGCAGTTACCCGAAGAGGTGGCCGAGGTTCCCAGCGTTGTCAACACCTCTGGGGGTGTTAAGGCGGTTAGCAGAGAACGGGTTCGAATCAGTGTCGAAAATAAGGTGATCTACGCAACCCTGCTGGCAAAACCGGAGAAGATTTTTGTGGGTCGGCAACATCGCAAAGGCCTGTATCGGGTTGGATTGCAGGAGCCGGAAACATTTATCGGCAATCATCGGGAAAGGTTACTGGAAATAAACCTGACCGATTCAGAAATGAACGTTATCTTTGCCACTTCTGAAAATGAAGAAAATTTGGACGCGGTCAATACCTGGGACAATCAATTTATCAGTTTCGGCATGTTCCAGTGGACAGCCGGCGGGCCCGGCAAACCCGGTGAATTGCCGGCACTGATTAAGATTGTCAAGGAACGCTATCCGGATGATTTTCAACACTACTGGGGCCAGTTTGGTCTGGATGTTGTGGATGTCGACAAAAAAACCGGGTGGTTCAGCTATCGCGGGAAAAAATTAACTTCCGCCGCTGATAAAGCCATGCTGCGAGAACATATCTGGGCCTATCGGTTTGTGCGGGCGGGAGCCGATATCGAAGTCCAGGCTGCCCAGATCCTGCATGCCATCAATCGTATCCATCAGTTTTACTCTGTCAAGTCTTCAAAGCTGGACGGTTATGCCTTGGTTGATCTGATCACTTCGGAATTCGGTGTCGCCCTGTTGCTGGATAACCACGTCAATCGCCCGGGATATATACGCGGCTGCGTGGCCGCGGCGCTGGAACGCAGCAATCTGACGGCCGCAGAGATGGCTCGGGGGGGCGACGACGAACAGCTGCTGATAAAAAATTATCTGGATATTCGGCAAACCTATGGCAAGCATCCCATGACCGATGCCAAACAGCGGGCTGCTGTCACCCGTGGGTATGTGGTCGACGGCATCATATCGGACAGAAGGGGGTCGTTTGTTTCCAGTGCTTGGGTTTAGTCTAAACTAAAACCTTTAATTCTCGATCTACACCAATCTCATGCGTAAATAGCCTGGGATAAGAGGAGAAACTATGAGCGATGAAGTTGTTTACACATCAAAAGCTAGAATCGAACGGGTCAAAGGACCATTACGGAGGGCTTATTTGCCGGAGACCGAATCGCCGGTTTTATTCGGTGTGCATTCCGAGATTGCCGAACATTACGGTGTTGATCCGGATGTGCACGCACCCCAGGCAACCACCCTGGACTATGTGGTGGCCTCGGCAGCCGGCTGACTGACCGGCACTTTTGGCGGCGCGCTGGAAGCGCGCAAGATTCCTGCCGGGGAAGGTGTTCTCACCTCAGAAGTAAAGGGGGAGATTGAAAAAGACGGAAAAGTCCTGGTGATCAAACGAATCCACGTGACGTATCACCTGAAATT
>CAJQND010000048.1 GCA_905479595.1 uncultured Hyphomicrobiales bacterium | reverse complement strand
GTTGAAAAAATATTACAAGATGCCCAGCGCACTTCAGCACCCAGAGCAACCAGGGTTTCAATGAGCACTGCAGTTTGAATGGTCATGTGCAGGGAACCGGCAATCCGTGCGCCTTTAAGAGGCTGCGCGCTGCGGTACTCTTCACGCACCGCCATAAGGCCTGGCATTTCGTGCTCGGCAATAGTGATTTCCGTGCGGCCGAAATCGGCTAGGGAAATATCTGCGACAACATAGTCGTTTGATTTGGTCATGGTATTGATCCCGAAGAAAGAGCTGAATTGGTATTGCCACTAAATCTGACGGCTCATATAGCAGCGAACCAAGGTCTGTGCAATATGAATATAAGGTTTTCTTTATGTGTGAAATCTATTTGGATAGTGTTATGAAGTATCCCTCGATACGACAGTGAGACCCCTCTGCATGGCACCACAACCCGACAAATTTGAAAGCGACGTCACTTTGCCCAAACAGGCATCTGTGGTGGTAATTGGTGGGGGCATTATAGGTGTCTCTGCAGCGCTTGAACTGGCTGAACGCGGCATTGATGTGGTGTTGTGCGAAAAAGGCATAATTGCTGGCGAACAATCCAGCCGGAACTGGGGTTGGTGCCGCCAGATGGGCCGTGATCCGCGCGAGATTCCGCTCATTCTGGAATCCATGAAAGCCTGGCGCGGAATGAATGAGCGTATTGGCGCAGAATCTGGATATCGTGAATGTGGCATCCTTTATCTATGCCACAATGATGCAGATGTTGCGGCCAAGACCCATTGGCTGGACAACCACGCCCGGCCTTACCAATTAAGCTCGCACATGATTTCTGGTGAAAAGGCAGCGGAAATGCTGCCCGGTGGCACCGTTAACTGGAAAGGCGCGCTTTATACGCCAAATGATGGCCGCGCCGAGCCGCAAAAGGCAGCCCCTGCCATTGCCGCTGCAGCACGTGCAAATGGGGCAAAGATTTTTACCCAATGCGCGGTGCGCGGGGTGGAGACGTCTGCCGGGCGCATTAGTGGTGTGGTCACGGAAAAAGGAACGATTGCCTGTGATGCGGTGGTGATGGCCGGTGGTGCTTGGTCGCGGCGGTTTTGCGGTAATGCAGGTGTTGATCTGCTGCAGTTATGGACGATCAATTCGGTGTTGCGTACACAGCCAATTGACGCCGGGCTGGAACATTCCGCCTCGGGGAACCGGTTTGGCGTCCGCAAACGCCTGGATGGTGGTTACACCCTTGCCCACAATCACTACAGCGTGGTGGATATCGAACCAGACAGCTTCCGCCAGTTACGGGCGTTCCTTCCGGCATTTGCGGCGGAGCGGAAAGATCTGAAACTTCGTATTGGGCAGGGGTTCATTGATGCCGCACGCATGGCGCGGCAGTGGCAACTGGATGAAGTCTCGCCATTTGAGCAGGTTCGGGTGCTTGATCCCGAGCCGGTTCACTGGGTTCTCGATGATGCGGTGGCGGGGTTGAAACAGGACTATCCGGCATTTCAAAACATGGTGGAAGCGGAACGCTGGGCAGGGTGTATTGATGTAACGCCAGATGCTGTCCCGGTCATTTCCGAAGTCGAGAAAATGCCAGGGTTTTTTCTATCAACCGGATTTTCTGGCCACGGATTTGGCCTTGGGCCCGGCGCTGGAAAACTGACCGCAGAACTGGTCGTGGGTGCTACGCCCTGCGTCGACCCAACTCCATTCCGCTATTCTAGAATGATTGATGGCACCAAGCTTGAGCTTATCACCTAGTCTTCTTCGTCAAATTTCCGCGCAACAAGTGCTTGTAGCGCTTCAAGCGCCGCATCCGCATCAGGGCCAGAGCATTCCACAGAGATCTCGCTTCCGGTGCACGCCGCCAGCATGAGCAGGCCCATGATCGAGGTACCCGGTACGGTCTGGCCGTCCTTGCTCACTTTGATGACTGCGTTAAACGCTTCTGCACATTTGACGAATTTGGCCGAAGCGCGCGCGTGCAGGCCGCGATTGTTGCAGATCATTAAAACACGGTGCACAGGCTCTTCGCGGGGCAATTCCATATCATTCATCGACATATCGGCAATTGTCATATCAGCCATTATCACCAAACAGGACATCGCTGGCGATATTGATATATTTACGGCCCGCTTCAGCAGCGTCTTCAGCGGCCTGTTTCAGTTCCTTGTTTTCGCGCACACTGGCAAGCTTAATAAGCATCGGCAGATTAACGCCAGCAAGAACCTCAACTCTGGCCGATTCCATAACTGAAATCGCGAGGTTGGATGGGGTGCCGCCAAACATATCTGTGAGCAGAACAACGCCACTTCCGGTTTCGGCCCTCACAATTGCCTCCATAATGTCGGTGCGCCGTTGTTCCATATCATCATCTGGCCCAATGGCGATGGCTTCGACATTTTCTTGAGGTCCTACAACGTGCTCCATCGCTGCGCGGAATTCCACCGCGAGCTGCCCATGGGTGACCAGCACCAATCCAATCATGCGCAATCCCTCTCGCTTACTTCGTCCCCTGGAGGCCATCATGGTCTGTAAGCGAAAGCGGCGCAACAGGCGACTTTTTCAAATTCACAGGCTTTTTTACAGAGTAATAACCGCTGCGCGGAGACGCGCCGGCGCTGAGGCGGTAAACGGATGAAGTGAAATGAGAGGAACCGGCACTCCAAGAAATTCACGGCTTGAAGCCTTTCGATCAGGCATCCGTTCAACTTCGCTGGTCAAAACAAGGTCTACCACCAAGTCGACTTTGACTTGCATTGCCGTTGGAACAGGAACGACGCCTAACCCACGAATTTCGATCAATCCGGTAAGTGCGTCTGGTGCCTGCGCGACGAGCCAATGTTCTTCACGCGCCAGCAATACCTGATCATCAGACACAAGCTTTGCATCCAGAATGTTTTCGCCCGTGCCGCGTCCTGGAGCGTCGATTAATCGGAGCGCGAGATCAGATTTGCCGCTTCCCGGCTTGCCCATTAAAAGCACGCCGCTGCTGCCGATTGAAAGACAGGTAGCGTGAACAAGCATGGGTTTAATCGCTGCGTGCTTGTCGAGGAGCGGCGTCAACGGCAGGCAGTCGGATGGTAAAGCGCGCTCCAAGAATTTTATGATGGCCGTCGGGGCCGGGTTGACCAAGCCTGTTTTCTGCCCAGAGACGGCCACGATGAGCCTCGACAATCTGCTTGGATATAGCAAGTCCCAAACCAGAGTTCCGGCCAAAATGGGCTTCCGGTCGATCTGTGTAAAACCGGTCAAAAACCTTTTCGAGGTTTTCTGGAGGAATACCGGGTCCACAATCTTCAATGCAGACTTCTACCTGTCCGGCAACCCGACGCAACGTCACTTCGATCACTGTGTTCGCCGGTGAGAATGAGCGCGCATTGGCGAGCAGATTATGCACCACCTGTCCGAGCCGGCTGTCATGACCAAGCACGCCAAAGGGATCGGCGGGCAGGTTCGTGCCACCACCACGAATTTTCACGTATGCTGGCAGTGTTTCAACCCGCAAGGTAATTTCAGGGTCATCGTCGGCGCGGGTTTCGGCAGCAAGAGTAACAAATGTTTCCACCAGGTCGCGCATGTCCACAAGTTCGGATTCTTCACGCGCCAATTCTGCATCAAGGCGTGATGCATCAGAGATATCAGAAATCAACCGGTCAAGACGTTTGACATCGGCGTTGATAATATCGACAAGCCGGCTGCGTTGCTCATTGTCGCGGACATAGCCAAGGGATTCAACGGCGCTGCGTAACGACGTAAGCGGGTTTTTGAGTTCATGTGAGACATCGGCGGCAAACGCTTCAATGGCGTCAATCCGGTTATAGAGCGCGTTCGTCATGTCGCGGAATGCGCCTGATAAATGGCCAATCTCGTCGCGCCGGTGAGAGAAATCAGGGATTTCGACGCGGGTATGAACCCCTTTGCGTACCTTTTCAGCCGCACCTGCCAACCGCCGGATCGGTTCTGCGATCGTCCCTGCAAGTAGAAGTGAGAGCAACACCGCGACAATGGCAGCGACTAGAAACATGCGGATAATATGCCAGCGCTCATTGGTCAGAGTTTCATCAATTTCTCCGCCTTTGGTGCTGAGCACAAGGGCGCCCTGAACAGCGTAAAACCGCTGGACGGGCACTGCTACCGACACCACAACCTCTTGTTTATCGTTTACCCGGACCACGCTGACCGAGGCACCGTTGAGGGCTGCCGTAATCTCTGGGAAATCTTTACCGTTCTCGATCCCGTATTCCCGCTGGATTGGGTAGTCAGCTGCAAACAGCCATTTTTTCCCCTGCTCCCATGCACGGGTAAAAATATTTGGTTGCTCAATCTGCAGCGGCGGCAATTCGAACTCAAGGATCTGGCCTCCTGCCTGCAGGGACGCTGAATCGACCAGTAAAATACCTTCCTGGTCGAAAATGCGCGCCTGGGTGCGAGTGGACTGGATGAGCTTATCGAGAACGGGTGCGGCGCGTTCCGGGTTGATTGGAAACTCAAAACTGCGCGGTATGCCGTCATCTATTGGTTGTTTGCCCTCCTTCGAGGCGAGCAGTCGTTCCGGGTCGATGATCACGGAGTTCGTATCGACGGTTGCCGAGGCAGCAATGGCGGCGGCAATAATTTGCCCCTGGGTCATCATTGCCTGCACCCGGGCATCGATGAGCCCTTGGCGGAACTGGTTGAGATAGAGAATGCCGGAAGCGAGAATAATCAGGCCGATCACATTGATCAGAATGATGCGCCCTGTCAGGCTGCCAGGGCTGAGCCATGTTAAAACCCGCTCAGCACCAGATGCAGCCTTGCCGCTGGCGGTGCTCGCCGCCGCGCCAATACCTGCCTCATCTCCTTCGCGGGCATATGTTTCACGTTCTGTCTCAGCGACCATATTGGCTCCAGACCGTGGTGTGGTCAGGACTCCTTGAAGCGGTACCCGACACCATAGAGAGTCTCGATGGCGTCGAAACTGTCATCGCACACTTTAAATTTCTTACGCAATCTTTTGATGTGGCTGTCGATTGTGCGGTCATCCACATAAACCTGATCATCATAGGCCGCATCCATTAAAGAGTCCCGGCTTTTCACAATGCCCGGACGGTGGGCGAGGGACTGGAGAATGAGGAACTCTGTCACAGTCAAGGTGACAGGTTTGCCTGCCCAGGTGCAAAGGTGGCGTTCCGGGTCCATTGTCAGTTTGCCGCGTTCAATGGCATGCGCGCCATCGTCACTTGCAACATTTGCGTCGCGCGGTGCGGCCCGGCGCAGCACGGCTTTTACACGCTCAACCAAAAGGCGCTGGGAAAAAGGTTTGCGGATGAAATCATCGGCACCCATTTTGAGGCCAAAGAGCTCATCGATTTCGTCATCTTTCGACGTCAGAAAGATCACTGGCAGATCGGAGTTCTGGCGCAAGCGGCGCAGCAGCTCCATGCCATCCATGCGCGGCATCTTGATGTCAAAAATTGCAACGTCGGGCGGGTTATCCTGCAAGCCTTGCAAGGCGCTGGCTCCATCAGAATATGTCTGGGTGCCATAGCCCTCAGCTTCGAGTGCCATTGATACAGAGGTCAGGATATGCCTGTCGTCATCCACGAGTGCGACGGTGGCCATGCGTTTCACCATATGTTTGTTTTCCTTATTCGTGGAGCGTTAGGCCTCGATATGGGGCAAATTGTGGCAAACATCTCACAGCCTCGAATTTCGAATCGCGTTATCGTTGCCTTTATTTTGCCTTAATATAGGGTGCCCGGGGTGTCCTTTCTAGTGATACTGCTAAAAACTCAGGAATTAAGCCGTTTATGCCCTCAAAAACACGTAACTTCACAGGTTCTGAAGCAAAAAAATTGATGCAGAATGCCAATACGGCGGCATTGTCGACACTCACACCGCCGGAGAAACACCCCTTTGTTTCCCTGGTCACAGTAGCAATTGATGCATCTGGAGGGCCGGTTGTGCTCATCTCAGAGCTCGCCTGGCACACTAAAAACCTTGTTCAGGATAATCGTGCAGCGCTACTTTTCGATAACACACATGGTCTCTCTGACCCATTGACCGGCGCGCGCGTAACCGCAATTGGCGTGTTCGAAAAAATCGACGATCCAGCTGTGCGAAAATGTTTTCTTTCGCGCCACCCGGATGCAGCTGTCTATTCTGATTTCAGCGATTTCTCGTTTTGGCGAATGGAGATCGAGAAGGTACATGCCATTGCTGGGTTTGGTCGTATTGAAACTCTTGACGCGCGTGAACTCACATGAACGGGTTTATTTCCTCATGCGGCAGTTTGCCGGTATCGACTTCCACCCGAACAGGCGGCATTGTGCCCGACCTCGTAAAAGCCCGGCGAATTTTGATCTAGATAAATGACTTCACATTCTCAAAAAGGCGTTGTCGCCGCAGGACACCGGTTGACCGCTGGAGCCGCAGCCGATGTTTTGCAAAGCGGCGGCAACGCGGTAGATGCGGCCATCGCGGCGCTCGCCATGGCCTGCGTTGCCGAGCCGGTATTGGCAGCACCGGGTGGCGGCGGGTTCGCCATGGTGCGCGACGGGGCGAGCGGTGCGGTAAAATTAACAGACTTTTTTGTCCAAACCCCAAAGCAGCAGCACCCGGCAAAGGACGATGTTTGGGAAATTCACGCAGATTTTGGCACCGCCACGCAGGCGTTTCACATCGGACCCGGCACATCGGCAACTTCAGGTTTCTGTGCTGGGTTGGCGTCTCTGCATAAAGACCATGCGAGCATTGGCATGGCAGACCTAATGGCTCCAGCAGCGCGAGCGGCCCGTGAAGGCATAAAGGTCACGGCGTTTCAGAACTATCTTATGACCGTTGTTGCGCCGATCCTCACAGCCACCCCTGCTGCAAGCGCTTTGTTTGCGGTTGATGGAGACGTGATCAAACCCGGTGGGATTTTACGTAACCCGGAACTGGGGGATGCCATTGAAGCCATCGGCGCAGGTGAATTTGCTTTGCTTGAGGCAGCAATGATTGCCCAGCAAGCAGACAGAGGCCATCTCACCGCAGTTGATTTTGACACCTATAAAATTAAAATCCGCACGCCTCTCGAAGTGGAATTTGAAGGCGCAAAAATATTCCTCAATCCTGCTCCCGCAGCATCGGGGAGGATGATTGCGCATGCGCTGGCGGTAATTGAGGGGGGTAATGCAGAGGCGATGGCTGCCGCACTTGATAGTGCTGACCGCAACCGCGCTTCTCTTTTGGATTTGCCGGCCAGTTATCGGGGTACCACCCATATTTCCGTTGTCGACAAGCATGGCAATGCCTGCGCGGTAACAACGTCAAATGGTGAAGGAAATGGTGAGTTGGTGCCTGGGTTTGGCTTCATGATCAACAACATGCTCGGCGAAGAAGACGTTAATCCGCACCGTAACGGCGAGTGGCCGCTTGATGCGCGGATGTCGTCAATGATGTGTCCATCAATTGTTGCACATGAGGATGGCAGTCTGACGGCGATTGGTTCTGGTGGTTCAAACCGCATTCGTTCCGCAATTTTCCATGTTCTGGTGCGCATGCTGCGCCGCGGGTTCCCGCTTGAAAAGGCGATACGCGCACCGCGCATGCATATCGAAGGCGGCCATCTTGATATTGAAGGTTTCTTTAAGAAACCCGCGCTGGAAGCACTGACAAAAACATTCCCCGACCATCGTATCTGGCCGGAGCCGAATATGTTTTATGGTGGCGTGCACGGGGTGGAAATGCTGGCTGATGGTAGTTTTGCAGGTCATGGGGATGCGCGCCGTGATGGTGTCGCTATCATTGTAAGTTAGATAAAACCGGGGAGACCATGGAGCCTGTAGTCGTCATCGCGGTGTTGGCAGCAGCTGTCATGCATGCGGGCTGGAACGCCATCCTCAAAGTCGGGCTCGACCGGTTCCTGTCTATCTCACTTATGGGTTTTTTTATGGGATTTATCTCCCTGATTTGCCTGCCATTCGTTGCCGTGCCGCAGGGGATAACCTGGGTTTGGATCCTCGCGTCAGCCGCCTTGCATACCGGGTATAAACTGTTTTTGGTCCGCGCATATTCTGCCGGCGATCTGAGCCAGGTGTATCCGCTTGCGCGCGGCACGGCCCCTCTGATCACAGCCCTTGCCGGGTTCGTTTTGCTCGGGGAACGCTTAAGCCCGTTAATGGTTTTGGGGATTGTGGTTTTGACCACTGGCATTTTTGTCATGTCTATGCGTGGCGGCGCGTTGCTTGAGAAACTTGATCGCGTGGCGGTTGGCTATGCGCTCGGCACATCACTTTTTATCGCCGGATACACACTCACCGATGGGGTAGGCGCGCGCTCCGCAGTGAGTGCGTCAAGTTACGCAGCATGGATGTTTGTGTTTGATGGGTTCTGGATGGTGGCATTTTGCATCATGATGCGCGGGGTGGGCAGTGTTCGGTTGCTGGCGGCAGAATGGAAAACCGGTATTGTAATCGGTGCCTTGTCGCTTGGAGCTTATTGGATTGTGATTTGGGCGATGACCCGCGCGCCAATTGCCGCCATCGCAGCACTGCGGGAAACCAGCGTGCTAGTCGCGCTTTTAATTTCTGTTATCGTGCTCAAAGAGAAGGTCACCGTCTGGCGCATCGCAGCCGCAATACTGATTGTTGCCGGCGTGATCCTGCTTCGCAGCGGCTGAAGTTGTTACCGCGCGAATGTATCTTTGTAAGTTTCGCGCAACTCAACTTTTTGCACTTTTCCCATGGTGTTGCGTGGCAGGGCCTCAACGAAATAAACCCGCTTGGGTACTTTGAATTTTGCTAAATGGGTGCTGAGCGCTGAAATGATGTCCGCTTCCGTCGGCGCATCTCCATTCGGCGTGACAACCGCAACGACCCCTTCACCGAAATCATGATGGGGTACTCCGATAACAGCGCTCTCGCCAATTCCGGCCATATCATCAATTTCGCTTTCGATCTCTTTGGGGTAAACGTTGAAACCTCCCGAGATGATCATGTCCTTGGCACGCCCGACAATCGTCACCCGGCCATCAGCATCCATCCTGGCGATGTCGCCTGTAATAAAATAACCGTCCTTACGAAATTCTTCCGCTGTTTTTTCCGGCATCTGCCAATAGCCGGAGAATATGTTCGGGCCTTTGGCTTCCAGAACGCCGACCTCTCCAGCGGGTAAGCTCTCACCACTATCGGTTGCGACCCGCACATCGACGCCGGGAAGCGCAAAACCAACGGTTCCTGCAATGCGCTCGCCATCATATGGGTTCGACGTGATCATG
>CAJQND010000047.1 GCA_905479595.1 uncultured Hyphomicrobiales bacterium | reverse complement strand
GCGCGCTTATAGCGGCGGCAAGGGTTACCGTAGTAGTTTCCACCACCCCAATGGCCGCCCCAGTGTCCGCCACCCCAGTGTCCACCACCAAACGAGAGGTGAACTTTTGCGCCGGCTTGTGCCGGTGAAGTGGTGGCGCCTGCGGCACCTACGGTTACGACTGTTGCGATGGCTGCTGCTGTGAGGATCTTCTTTAACATTGTCTTTTTCCTTTTCATCTGGGTTCAGGTTTTGCGTTGGCGTTTTGTTTGTGTCGGTGACGATGAACATGTTTTAGCCAAGCGCCATTGAACCAACCCTGAATGCGGCATTCATCTTGTGTTCATGGAAATAACAGGGCTAAGGAAAGGGAGCGGCACCAGCGCCTTGGCTGCACGCCCCTTTTGAAATGAGAGCGACGATGACCGATCACGATAAGACAAAAGAAATCACCACCGCCAATCGTGCCGCATGGGAAGAGGCAGCGCCCATCCATGCCAAGCTCAACCAGGCAGAACTGGTAGAGCAGTTTTCTGTTTCAGGATTTTCTTGCCTGGATGAGATCGAGACGAAGAGGCTGCTCGCACTGGGTGTGGAAGGCAAAGACGTCGCCCAGGTGTGTTGCAATAACGGGCAGGAGCTTTTGTCGGTCAAAAACATGGGTGCTGCACGCTGCGTCGGATTTGATGGTGCACAGGGGTTTCTCGATCAGGCGCGTGAACTGGCACGCAACGGCGGGCTGGATGTGGAGTTCGTGTGTTGCGATGCTTACGAGATTGACGAGGTGTATTGGAACAGTTTCGACCTGGTGACGATCACCATCGGGGTTCTGAGCTGGATGCCTGACCTTGGGCGCTTTTTTGCAGGCGTTTCAAAACTCATACGTCCTGGCGGTGCATTATTCATTTATGAACAACACCCGGTGCTGGATATGGTCGAGCCAGCCGAAGCCGGTGTGCCGCTTGATTGGACCGCGTCTTATTTTACCAAGGAACCGTTCGTAGAAGTGGATGGGTTGGATTATTTCGACGGGGAGAAATATGACGCGAAACCGGCAACGTCATTTGCCCATCCCATGGCCGAAATCATTATGGCAGGAATTTCTAACGGGCTTGGTGTTGAGCATTTTGAAGAGTTTCCCCATCACATATCCAACAGCTGGTGGAACGTGGAAGCGTCAGGCATCGGCCTGCCCATGTGCTTCACATTGGTGATGCGCAAACCAGCCGCGTAGATGCACGCAGATATTTAGGGTCCTGACCCTAGCCCTTCTGCGCGGCCATTGCCTCGGCGAAGCGTTCAAACAGATAGTAGCTGTCTTGCGGGCCTGGGGAGGCTTCGGGGTGGTGCTGGACTGAAAAAATAGGCTTACCATCCACTGCCAGACCGCAATTGGAACCATCAAACAGGGAAATATGGGTCTCGCTCACCCCGGCAGGGAAGCTTTTCGCATCAAGCGCGAAGCCATGGTTCATTGAGGTGATCTCAACTTTGCCGGTGGTGTGGTCTTTTACCGGATGGTTGGCACCATGGTGACCCTGATGCATTTTCATGGTTTTCGCACCGAGCGCCAGGCCAAGCATCTGGTGGCCGAGGCAGATGCCGAAAATGGGCTTACCGCTGGCAATCAGCTTTTTAATCTCCGGAACGGCATATTCACCGGTAGCAGCCGGGTCACCTGGACCATTTGCAAGGAAAATTCCGTCGGGCCCCATGGCGAGAATATCATCAGCGCTGGTGTCGGCGGGCACTACAGTGACTTTGCAGCCAGTTGCCGCCAACAGCCGCAGGATATTGCGCTTGGCACCGAAATCCATGGCAACCACATTGTGAATAACGTTTTTCGGGTCTTGCCGGGCAAAACCTTCAGGCCAGGCCCAGGGTGTCTCGTCCCAGTCATAGCGCTGGGCGGTGGTAACCCCCGGCACAAGGTCCATGCCTTCAAGGCTTGGAAGGGCGGCGGCGTCACGCTTCATCACTTCAACGTCAAAATTCCCATCTGGCGCATGGGCGATGATGGCGTTTTGCATACCCTTTTCGCGCACCAGAGCTGTCAGCGCGCGGGTATCAACTCCGCTGAGCGCGATAATGCTCCGGGCTTTCAGCCACGCATTGAGATGCTTGGCGGAACGGTAATTGGATGGGCCTGTAACATCAGCCTTGAGAATACAACCGCGCACGCCGGATGCAGACGCCAGGTTGGTGGTTTCAATGTCCTCATCATTTGCGCCCACATTACCGATATGGGGAAACGTGAACGTGATGATTTGGCCGGCATAGGACGGGTCTGTAAGGATCTCCTGGTAGCCGGTAATTGCAGTGTTGAAGCAAACCTCGCCGGACGCCTGGCCTTCATGGCCGAGACCAAAGCCTTTGATGAGTGTGCCATCCACCAGAACAAGCATGGCGGTATAGTGCGGCGCTTGCCAAGGAGAGGGTGTAGCAGAGGGGCTTATGGAGGTAGACATTGGACTAAGGTTTCCTCAAAAGGGCTTACAAATCTAACATTACAGCCTATATTTGGAGCGCGGATATGTGAGAGAGCCAATTTGCGCAGGACCATAAGAAGAGTCTGAATTCAGGTCAACTTATTCCTTCGTATAAAAATACAATAAAATCAAATGGTTATGGGCTTGAGAATAAAATTGATTTATTGGGCGCACCTGGTTTATGTTGCGCCGCGTTCAAAACAGGCCCATTTGGGGTCCGAAATGAACCCTGACAGGTTGTAACATGACAGACGCGCTACGCGACAGAATAGACCAGGCCCTCAAGGATGCCATGAAACAGCGCGACAAGCGCCGCATGGCGACCACCAGGCTCATCAATGCTGCGATTAAAGATCGCAAAATCCAGAACCGCAGCGCCGGCAAGGGCGATGGGGTGGATGATGGTGAAGTGATGGAAATCCTCGCCAAAATGGTGAAACAACGCCGTGATTCCATTAAAATGTACGAGGACGCCGCACGTTTGGAGCTTGCTGAGCAAGAGCGCGAGGAAATCGTGATCATTGAGGAATTCCTGCCAGCACAAATGAACGATGAAGAGATGGCTGGCGCGGTTCAGGCAGTGATTGAAGATATCGGCGCTGTCGGGCTCAAGGACATGGGCCGCACTATGGGTGCGCTGAAGGAAAAATATGCCGGACAGATGGATTTTGGCAAAGCCAGCGCCGTGGTCAAGGGCCTGCTGGGTTAGCAACCAAGCCGCCCGTGGTTCCCAAAAGCTGTTAATTGGTGTTGATAAAATTCGTGTGATTCGCTCTTAATTTGATATTGGCGTGCCAATCCGCCGATATCACGTGCTACACGTGACAAATGCGCTTTTCTGACACCTTTCTTGATGAAATACGGGCCCGGCTGCCGGTCACCGATGTGGTGGGCCGCAAGGTCACCTGGGATAAGCGCAAATCCATACCGGCAAAAGGCGATTATTGGGCCTGCTGCCCCTTCCACGGGGAAAAAACCCCGTCCTTCCATGCCGATAACCGCCGCCAACGTTATCATTGCTTTGGTTGTAAGGAATCAGGTGACATTTTTACCTTTGTCACCAAGCTGGAAGGCTTGTCGTTTCCAGAAGCGGTGGAGCAGCTTGCAAGCCTTGCCGGGCTCGATATGCCTGAGCGCACACCGGAAGATGCCCAGCGCGCCGAAGAACGTGCCAGTCTTTATGATGTCATGGAGCTTGCAGCAAAGTTTTTTGAAGACCGGTTGCAGGCCAGCGAAGGTGCTGCTGCACGTGGCTATCTGTCCGACAGGGGCATTAGTGCACGCACCATAGGCAGTTTTCGCATTGGATATGCCCCGGGCGACCGGCGCGCGCTCAAAACCCATCTTGCGGACAATAACATCACTGTTGAGCAAATGGCTGAAGCTGGCCTGGTGATTGCGGGGCAAGATATCGCTGTTCCCTATGACCGGTTCCGCGACAGGGTTATTTTTCCGATCAAGGACGTCCGTGGCCGGGTGATTGCTTTTGGGGGCAGGGCGCTATCGTCAGATGTGCCAGCAAAATATCTCAATTCACCTGATACGCCGCTCTTTCACAAAGGCCGGGTGCTTTACAATTTTGATACGGCACGTTCTGCCGCTTATGAAGCCGGTTCAATCATCTGTGTGGAAGGCTATACAGATGTGATTGCTCTGGTGCGGGCGGGTTTTCCGCAGGCGGTCGCCCCACTTGGGACGGCGCTAACTGAAGACCAGCTCAAACTCATGTGGAAGGCAGTACCTGAGCCGGTGCTATGTTTTGACGGCGACGGTGCCGGTCTCAAAGCTGCCTACCGTGCGGGTGATACCGCCTTGCCCTTGCTGGCGCCGGGATATTCGCTCAAATTTGCGTTGTTGGAAGATGGAACTGACCCCGATGAGCTGATCAGTGAAGGGGGAAGCGAAGCCATGCAGGAGGTTTTGGACAATTCGCGGCCCCTGTCGGCAATGCTGTGGGAGCGTGAGTTGGCGGTCAATGATCTGTCCACGCCGGAGCGCCGGGCCGACTTTGATGCGCGCTTGCATCAGGCCGTAAAACAAATTGCAGATGAACGTGTGCGTGCTCATTATGTAGATCACATTCGCGAACGCCTGAATGCCATGGCCGGGAAAACAAAATCTGGTGGTGGCAATTATCGCCGTGGCGGGCAGCGAAAGTCTGGTCGGCCGGCATTTGGCCGTGGCCGGGAACGGCCATGGGATGTGCATATGCCTGCAAGCGGAGAACTCAAGCGCCTGGCGGGTGCAGGGTTGACCCGCAACGCTGGTGAACGCCGCGAGCGGTTGATATTGTTGGCCGCAATCAACCACCCGTTCCTGATCGAGCACTATACCGACAAATTTGCAGCGTTGGAATTTTCAAACCGTGACCTTGACACCTTGCGTAAGAAAATCCTAGATACCGCCGCTTTGCAAATCGGCCTTGACACAGCTCTGTTGCGCGACCATCTCGCCCAGAGAGGATATTCAAATTTACTTGGCCAACTTGATGCGAAGGTGACACAAGAAAGCGACTGGTTCGCTCTTCCAGATGCCGCGAAAGCGGATGTGGAGACCGGCTGGGCGCAACTCGTTGTTCTGCATAACAAGGCGCTTACGTTGCAAAAGGAGCTGAAGACCGCTGAATTTGCGTTTGCTGAAGACAATTCCGAAGTGAATTTCGCACATCTCAACGAAATTCGTGATCAGATAAGGTCTCAGGCTGGCGAAGAGGCAATGGTCGATGGCTATGGTGAGGCATCTGGACGGACCCGCTCGGCGAGCTAATCCGGATTTTAATGCAAATCGTAAGCAATGCCTGAATTTATGCTTAAGGGGCGGTTAACGCAAAGCGCGTTAAGGAATGTGCTGGACTAACCGGGTAATGGTGTCGGACGACTTAATCGAAAGTTGGCCGAATTTGAGAACCTTGAGAAATTAGCTACTGGCGTTGTGCCAGTTGGGTGGAGAGACAAATAGACATGGTAGCCAAAACTGCTGAAAAACCAGCCGCAAAAGGTCCGGCCGCAAAAGACCAGGCCGCAAGTGATGCGCCGCTGCTCGATCTTAAGAACGCTGCAGTCAAGAAAATGATCAAGGCCGCCAAGCGGCGTGGTTATGTGACCTATGACGAACTCAACGAGGTTTTACCTTCTGACCAGGTGTCTTCTGAGCAAATAGAAGACACCATGTCGATGCTCACTGAAATGGGCATCAACGTAGTGGAATCAGAAGAAGACAATGAAGATGTCGCCGAAACCGCCAAGAAGGTTGAGGCAGGTCTGCCGGTCAAGGTTGCAAAAACCGCATCTGAACCGCTCGAGCGCACCGATGATCCTGTTCGCATGTATCTGCGCGAAATGGGTTCGGTGGAGCTGTTGTCGCGGGAAGGTGAAATTGCCATCGCCAAGCGCATCGAGGCCGGGCGCGAAGCAATGATTGCCGGACTTTGCGAAAGTCCATTGACCTTCCAGGCCATCATCATCTGGCGCGATGAGCTAAATGAAGGCCGCATTCTGCTGCGCGATATTATTGACCTGGACGCTACCTATGCCGGACCAGACGCAAAAAAAGTGCCGGAAGCCAAGACCGAAGAAGAAGAAAAACCTGAAGAAGAAGAAAAGCCTGAAGACGAAAAAGCTGAAGGCGAAAATGAAGACGACGACGATGATGACGATGATGATGACGAAAATAATCTGTCCATCGCCGCCATGGAAGCGGAACTAAAGCCGAAAGTCGTTGAAACGTTTGACCAGATCGCGTCTGACTACAAAAAACTCCGCCGGCTTCAGGATCAGCAGGTTGGCGAGAGCAAAACCCTTTCGTCTTCACAAGAACGCCGTTACAAAAAACTGCGCGAAGACATCATCGGTTCGGTGAAAAGCCTGTCGCTTAACAACAACCGTATCGAAGCGCTGGTTGAGCAGCTTTATGACATCAACAAGCGGTTGATTTCCCTTGAAGGCCGTTTGCTGCGTGCCGCAGATGCCAGCGGGGTGCCGCGGGATGAATTCCTCAAGCAGTACCGTGGCCAGGAACTTGATCCGGGCTGGGTGCGCCGGGTTGGACGCCTTACCAAGAATAACTGGAAAGAATTCATCCAGGCCGAGCGCGACCAAATTAAGGAATTGCGTGACGAAATTCACATGCTGGCAACGGAAACCGGCCTGGAGATCGCTGAGTACCGACGCATCGTTCACACGGTGCAGAAAGGTGAGCGCGAGGCTCGTCAGGCCAAGAAGGAAATGGTTGAGGCAAACCTGCGCCTGGTGATTTCAATTGCCAAAAAATACACAAATCGTGGCCTGCAGTTCCTTGATCTGATCCAGGAAGGTAATATCGGGCTCATGAAGGCCGTCGATAAGTTCGAATATCGTCGCGGTTACAAATTCTCCACCTATGCAACATGGTGGATTCGCCAGGCGATCACCCGCTCGATTGCCGATCAGGCCCGCACGATCCGTATTCCGGTGCATATGATTGAAACCATCAATAAGCTGGTTCGTACTGGCCGCCAGATGCTGCACGAAATTGGCCGTGAACCAACGCCGGAAGAACTGGCTGAGAAACTTGCCATGCCACTGGAAAAAGTGCGCAAGGTGATGAAGATCGCAAAAGAGCCAATTTCGCTGGAAACGCCAATTGGTGATGAAGAAGATTCCCATCTCGGCGATTTCATTGAAGACAAGAATGCGATCCTGCCAATTGATGCGGCGATCCAGTCTAACTTGCGTGAGACCACGACCCGGGTGCTTGCCAGCCTGACACCGCGCGAAGAACGTGTGTTGCGCATGCGTTTTGGCATCGGCATGAATACCGACCACACTCTGGAAGAAGTTGGACAACAATTCTCGGTAACCCGTGAACGTATCCGCCAGATTGAAGCCAAGGCGCTGCGTAAGTTGAAACACCCGAGCCGTTCGCGAAAACTGCGCAGCTTCCTGGATAATTAATCCACCCAGGACGGCTTTTCGGCAGTTCGACCTCACGAACTTGTGTCGTGAAACGCTCCTGCGCGTGACCTATCTGCAGGAAACCGAAATTGCCGTAATTGCTGGGGCGGGGCCATTATCTTTAATGGAAAAGACTGAAGACCAATTAGTAAAAACTGATGTGTCCTTGTTGTCGCGCCATGTTTTAGAACAGGCCGTGCCAATTCGCGACTGGCTGCTGAACGAGGCCGGACCAAATGGTGATCCTGGTGCTGCGTTTGATGGTTTTTGCGAGCGTTTGCTCGATTCGGGGATTCCGTTAGACCGGGCAAGCTTATCGGTTGAAATTCTGCATTCTGAGAACTCCGGGATCGGTTGGTATTGGCAGCCAGGTGATGCATCGGAAGCCCGAATTTTTCCCTACGGGCCGGTTTCTGCGGAAATGTATGAAAACAGCCCGCTATTTGAGGTCAACGCAACTGGTGAATGGCTTGAACTTTGGCTGCCAGATACACCAGATGAACGCTTTGGCATTGTTCCCGACCTCAAGCGGGACGGATACGTGCACTACATTTGCGCACCAATGCCATTTACCGGCACCAATGCGAATTCGGTGGCTTTTGCCACCCGCAATGCAGCAGGCTTTTCGCCAACTGATATCGCGATTTTGCATTCTGTTATGCCGGCCATGCGGCTCACGGCCGAAGTTATCGCCCTGAACAACCGCATCTCAACGGTTTTAAAAACCTATGTAGGTGAGGAACCACAAAAGCACATTCTTGCCGGTGATATTCATCGCGGTGAGGTTATGCGTATTCGCTCCGCCATCCTGTTCGTTGACATGCGCAAGTTCACATCTCATTCGATGACCATGAATGCCGGGGAAGTGGCAGAGTTTCTGAACCGTTTCTATGATTGTGTTGTGCCAGGTGTTGAAAACAATGGCGGCGAGGTGCTGAAGTTTATTGGCGATGGTGTGCTTGCCATATTCCGGGCGGATGATGACGGGGAAACAGCGGCATGCCGCAACGCGCTGGCGGCCTCGCGTGCAATTCTCGATGCAGTGAACCGCGAGCGCCAGCAGCCTCATGGCCCACGTTTTGACATTAAAATTGCCCTGCATTTCGGTGACGTCGCATATGGCAATGTTGGGTCCGGTCAGCGGCTGGACTTCACGGTGATTGGCCGCGGTGTCAACATTGCCAGCCGCATATCAGATCTTTGTGGGCGATTGCAACGCCGCTTGCTTGTTTCAGGCGCGTTTTGCGAGCAGCTCTCGGATGAAATTGATTTCACCCCCGCAGGCACATGGGACCTTCCTGGTGTTGCCGAAAAACAAGATGTGTATGAGCCGCCGGTCTAGACCGATAGCTATTTGATTTCCCAGGTGATGTTGACTTGAACGGAAACGGATTGTTCGCCCTGGGCAATCGGAACATCTGCCGCTTCTGCCGACATGGCCATGCGTGAGCGCATCATTGGCCGGGGAGGCCGCGATCCGCCGGATTCAGATATCTGCATAATATTTCCCAAGGTGACATTTGCT
>CAJQND010000046.1 GCA_905479595.1 uncultured Hyphomicrobiales bacterium | reverse complement strand
CGCTTATGTTGATCTTGGCAAATTCAACGGTATCACACCTTACGTAGGTGCCGGTATCGGTGGTGCGTATATCACGTGGGATTCGCTGACAAACGCCGGTACATGTACACAGATCACCGTCGCATGTCCGACGGGTACTGGTTACACTGGCGACGCTACATCGTCCACATTCACTGATGTACACTCGGGCGAAAGCTCTTGGCGTTTTGCTTGGGCGCTTCACGCTGGTGCTTCATACGATATCTCCCACAACACAAAACTCGACTTTGGCTACACATATAGCCGTATCGAGGGTGGTGATATGTTCCAGTGGCTCGACGGTTCAGGCACGCAAGGTCATGACGAAGGCTTTGACAGCCACGTCTTCCGCGCAGGTATCCGCTACCAAATTTGGTAGGCGAATAGTTTGAACTGCAGCCGCAGTTCTATCAAAGACAAAGGTGCGGGCACACGTTGCCCGGCCTGAATTCAGAATTCCTGCGAAGTCCATCCCTTGGGTCAGGACGATGCACAAAAAGTTTAGAGTTTAAGGGGATTGGCTGGGCCATGACATATTCGTTAAAGAGTTGGTTTTCTTTCGGTGCAGCAGCAGCGGTTTTCATCGGTGTTTCACAAGCCGTAATCCCATCAAATGCTTACGCTGCAGATATGTTGGAAGGCGAGGGTGAAACTCTCGTTGAATTTGGGACCGGCTGGTATCTTCGGGGTGATATTGGTGGTTCTATTACGACAGTTGCCGGTGAGACGAATGTCACGAGTGGTGATGTTGATCTAGGCGAAACAATTAGCGTGAGTGTTGCGGCTGGTTTCGAAGCTGGTGATGGCATACGTGTTGAATTTGGCCTGTCCCACCTCACCGGACTTTCGTTTTCCGGAAGCAATGGAGTGGATTGTGGGACGGAGCTTGTTGGTTTGGTCACAGTGCCTATCACGGGCAATTGCTCCGCCACTTTTGACGGCGACGTGAGTTCATCTTCTTTGACAGCAAGCGCATTTAAAGATTTTTCTAAAGTTGCCGGATTCACACCTTATGTGGGGCTTGGCGGTGGTTTCACATACCTATCATCAAGTGGTGTAAGCTGGGATGCCGTTTGTGAAGGCACGGCAGCGACAGATTGTGGCGTTGGCGGCGGCGTTGGGAATTTCCCTATTGGTTCGGGAAGCTACGCGGCTGAGTCTGCGTTTGCTTTAACGGCTAACGCGATGCTCGGCGCATCTTATGATATTTCAGAGAATATGAAGCTCGATTTTGGTTATAAATACACCTATATCGGTTCAACTACGCTAGCTACTAATTCCGGCTCCGGATTGAACCAATCGGATCTAGATCTTGAATCGCTACAGAACCATGAGCTGCGTGTTGGTATTCGTTACGCCATTTGGTAGGTTTTAAACTCATTGGTGTTGGAAATTTGAAGCGGCGCCTCGGTGCCGCTTTTTTATGTCCACTTATGGCTCCGACAAAATTTGTGCTGTTTGCGCCATTTTTAATTGACGCATTTGCATTCCTCCATTAACAGCAGCGGTGGGACACCTCTCCCCAACGAGAGGCTTGCTGTCTGGAAGGATAGAATAATGGATGCAAGACCACTGCTTGCGACGCCACAGGTGCGTCCGCAAAACCCTCGCTTTTCCTCTGGCCCTTGCGCTAAGAGACCTGGCTGGGAACTTTCTGCTCTCAAAGATGCGCCGCTTGGCCGATCACACAGAGCGACACCAGGAAAATCAAAACTCAAACAAGCCATCGATTTGACGCGTGCTGTTCTTCGCGTTCCAGAAGGTTATCGTATTGGTATAGTGCCAGCCTCCGACACGGGCGCCTATGAAATGGCCATGTGGTCGCTTCTTGGCGAGCGCCCCGTGACGATGATGGCATGGGAAAGTTTCGGCGCTGGCTGGGTGAGCGATGTGCTCAAACAACTTAAGTTGGAAGATGCAACCGAAGTCGTTGCAGATTATGGAAAATTACCAGACCTCGCTGCAATCGATTTTGACACCGATGTCTGTTTTACTTGGAACGGGACCACGTCTGGCGTGAAAGTACCTAATGGGGACTTTATTCCGGCTAATCGTGATGGTCTCACTTTATGTGATGCCACATCTGCAGCGTTTGCTCAGGATCTGCCCTTCGATAAACTCGATGTGGTGACTTTCTCTTGGCAGAAAGTTCTGGGCGGCGAAGCTGCGCACGGCGTCATAATTCTTTCGCCACGTGCGGTTGAACGTCTTGAAAGTTATACTCCAGCATGGCCCATGCCAAAGATATTTCGCCTGACAAAAGGTGGAAAACTTATCGAAGGCATCTTCTCGGGCGCAACGATCAACACCCCTTCAATGCTCTGCGTTGAGGATTACATTGATGCTCTGAATTGGGCCAACGGCCTTGGGGGGCTCGACGGATTGAAGAACCGTGCCGATGCCAATTTCGGTGCATTGAACGATTGGGTGTCGAAAACCGATTGGGTGGATTTTCTTGCTGAAGTCCCAGAGACCAGATCGAACACCTCAGTCTGCTTGAAAATTGTGGACCCTGAAGTGGCTGCCATGGACGATGATGCTCAATCTGCATTCGTCAAAAAGATGACAAGTCACCTAGACAAAGAAGGTGTTGCTTTCGACATTGGCGGTTATCGCGATGCCCCTCCGGGCCTTCGTATCTGGGCTGGTGCCACAGTTGAAACTTCCGACCTTCAAGCATTAACGCCATGGCTCGACTGGGCATTTGCTCAAGCCACCAACGCGTAAACAGGACTAATATCATGACACAGAAAAAACCCCGCGTTCTGGTTTCAGACGCCCTTTCACCGACTGCTGTTGAAATTTTCAAAGACAATGGATGCGAAGTCGATTTCGAGCCCGCTTTGGGAAAAGATAAGGACGCATTGCTTGCCAAAATTGGCGATTATGACGGTCTCGCAATTCGCTCCGCTACGAAAGCGACGGAAAAGCTGATTGAAGCTGCAACCAATCTCAAAGTGATTGGCCGAGCTGGTATTGGTTTCGACAATGTCGACCTGAAAGCAGCATCACGTCGCGGTATCATCGTAATGAACACGCCATTTGGAAACTCGATTACGACGGCTGAACATGCGTTGTCCATGATGATGGCTGTTGCCCGTCAAATCCCTGCTGCAGATGCTTCTACTCAAGCTGGCAAGTGGGAAAAATCCCGTTTCATGGGGGTTGAACTGACAGGCAAGACCCTTGGTCTGATCGGTTGCGGGAATATCGGCGCAATCGTTGCAGACCGCGCAATTGGTATGAAAATGCGCGTGATTGCCTATGATCCATTCTTGACTGAAGAACGTGCTGAAAAATTGGGTGTTGAAAAAGTCGAACTGGATGAGTTGTTTCCACGTGCAGATTTTATCACTTTGCACACACCTCTTACCGACAGCACACGCAATCTCATTGACGCAAAAGCTTTGGCGAAAATGAAAGATGGTGTTCGTATCGTGAACTGCGCACGTGGCGGATTGATTGTTGAAGCTGATCTGGCCGAAGCATTGAAATCAGGGAAAGTTGCTGGCGCTGGTATCGACGTATTCGAAGTCGAACCGGCAACTGACAGTCCGGTCTTTGGTCTTCCAAACGTTGTGTGCACACCTCATTTGGGTGCGGCTACAACTGAAGCGCAAGAAAATGTTGCGCTGCAAGTTGCTGAACAAATGTCCGCATATTTGACCCGTGGCGCTGTGACCAATGCACTCAACATGCCTTCGATTTCAGCCGAAGAAGCACCACGTCTGATACCGTTTGTGAAACTTGCTGAGACACTTGGCAGCTTTGTCGGGCAAGTGACGGAGTCAGCGGTACAGCAAGTTGAAATTCTGTATGATGGCCATGTTTCTGAAATGAACACCAAAGCACTGACCAGCGCCGTGCTGGCTGGTCTGATGCGCCCGCAAATGGCTGATATCAACATGGTGTCTGCGCCAGTGATTGCTAGCGAAC
>CAJQND010000045.1 GCA_905479595.1 uncultured Hyphomicrobiales bacterium | reverse complement strand
GTGGTTCAAGACGCCATTAACCGGCGACAGAGCTATGAGGAAACCGCAGCATCTATCGAGGGCCTGCGGGCGCGCGGTGTATCTTCGGTCAATCTCGATCTGCTTTATGGTTTGCCCCATCAAAGTGAGGAATCAGTCGCCAAGACAGTGCGTCAGGTGGCTTCCTTAAACCCAGACCGGGTATCAATGTTTGGCTATGCTCATGTCCCTTGGATGAAGAGCCATCAAAAAATGATAGAAGACGACGCTTTGCCCGATATTTACGAGCGTTTTCAACAATCTACCAGAGGGGCATCAGAACTACTCAATTCCGGATTCGATCCGATCGGCATGGACCATTTCGCCAAACCAGGCGATGAGTTGGCGCTTGCAGCCCGGCGCGGCGAATTACGCCGCAACTTCCAAGGTTACACAACCGATGCCTGTGATGCGCTCATAGGGTTTGGCGCATCCGCCATCGGACAACTGCCTCAGGGTTACCTGCAAAACGAAGTGCCTACGGCAGAATATCGTCGTCAAATAGAAGAAACCGGACTTGCGATCAAAAAGGGGATCGCGTTCAGCGGTGATGACCGGCTGCGCGCCCACGTCATTGAGCGGCTTATGTGTGACTTCGCACTTTCCAGTAAGCATTTGACGGAAAAGTTCGGAGCTGCTGCCAATGTTATCACCGAGGAAGCGCAAACTTTTGTACGCAATGACGACGATGGTTTGTTCGATGCGACCAACGACGGGTTCGTGGTGACCGAAAAAGGACGTCCTTTCATTCGATCTATTTGCGCCCAATTCGATCGTTATCTGAATGCGGGTAAGGCAAAGCACTCTATTGCGGTTTGAAAAACGACCGACTACCCGGCGATATCACGAAGCCTATCAAGATCGGGCACAGTGAAATGGCGGTTGTCCACCAGGTTGATCACATTAGCGGATTTTAGCCGGGTAATTTGCCTGCTAACAGTTTCCACGGTCAGCCCCAGATAGTCAGCAATATCATTGCGAGACAGAGGCAGCTCAAAACTCGCTTCCTCACCTGGCTGGATGTGATGACAGCCAGTTATCAATGAGCGGTTAGCAAGTAATAAAAGAAAACTTGCAACCTTTTCCTGGGCCGTTTTGCGCCCTAGCAGTACCATCCATTCCCGCGCTGAATCCAGCTCAGACAAGGTGTGCTCCAGCAACCGGTGTTCAAGGCCAGGAAATTCATCAAGCAGTGCTTCAAATTGCTTTCGAGGAAAACTACAAATCTCAGAATCGACCGCTGCTTCTGCAAAATAGGGATTGGTTTCATTAAACACACGGCCGAGAAAATCTGGCGAAAACAGCAATCCGATAACTTGCTGCCGACCATCAGGCAGGGTTTTAGACAATTTAACGACGCCTGAAACTACATTGGCAAGAAATGTTGCAGGATCTTCATCTGACATGATGGTTTGACCAGCCGCCACTTTACGCGGCTTTGCAATCTGGTTCAGGCGCGCAAGCTCAGGGCCGGTTAATGCCCCACACACCGCCTGATGGCGGATAGAACATGTTTCGCATCTGGACAGTTTTGTCCCTATTCCCAGTTCCATCGACATTCGCTGCCCAATTCCCTCAAAGCCAGAAACATTCCAAGTCAGTCACGCATTGCAATCGTTTTGATGTTATTGCAATCGCGCTTATCACGATCCGTTGAATCATCGTAGGGTAGCCCGCTGTGAATTCACGTACTATCCTACATCGAACCTGACGGCAACATTAGCTGTGCGCCTGCAAGCATACGTATCAATAGCGGAGAATGCGACCATCATGAGCCTTAAATTCACCACCGCAAAACAAGTCATAGTAAGCACCTTAGCCGCTGTATCACTATTGGCCATTGGTTTTATGGCCTCAGGCCCGTTTTCGCCGGCACAGGTGCAAGCGGCGCCCTCTGACGAGCCTTCACCGCCCAAAAAACCCTCTACAAAGAAAAAGAAAAACCAATCCAAAAAAGACAAGACACCAAAAACCAAATCGAATTTCAGCTCTGAAAGCTCCGGCCTTTGGGATACAGATGATGCAAGTTCCATCCCTGACCTTGTGCCTGCCCGCGCGCTGATTGAAGAAGACGACTATCATGGTGCCATTGCCCAGCTCAATGCGTTGAATCGTCCAGACGACGCCAATGTATTGAATATGCTAGGGTTTTCCCATCGTAAACTAGGTTTGATTGATGCCGGAATTGCCTACTATCTCCGCGCGCTCGAAAACAACCCGCGCCACAAAGGCGTGCACGAGTATCTTGGTGAAGCATATTTGCAGAAAGATGATATTGGCAAAGCCAGGGTGTTACTCCGCAAGCTCGGCCTAATCTGTGGCACTTCTTGCAACGAATACTCAGAGCTCGCCAGCGCAATTGCCCAATATGAAGAGCGCCACAAATTGTAGCAGTCGCTTTTTGTTTAAGGCTGTGGCATGAGGAATGCGCGTATATACAGCATTTAGAACGCGCTTCCTGAGGGGCTTGCCCGATGCCATTTGAAAAAATTGCTTTCATTGCAGCTGATACCACAGAGGCAGAAGCCGCTATCCCCGCGTTGACCAAACGTTATGGCAATGCGGATGAAGCGGATGCAGGCGTCATTGTCGCGCTCGGCGGTGATGGTTTCATGCTGCAAGCAATGCATCGGTTCATCGGCACAGGCAAAGCGATTTACGGCATGAACCGCGGTTCAGTCGGCTTTCTCATGAATGCTTACAGCGAAGATGGCCTGAAAGACCGGCTCGAAAGCGCTGTCCCGTCAAACGTGCGGCCATTGAAAATGACGGCTGAGGATATGCATGGAAAATCTCATGCAGCAATTGCTTTCAACGAGGTCTCATTCTTGCGCGAACGCCACCAGGCGGCAAAACTTGAAATCAGCATTGATGGCCGGGTTCGCATTCAGGAATTGATTTGCGATGGTGTCATTGTCGCAACGCCCGCTGGTTCGACAGCTTATAATCTCTCGGCCCACGGTCCGATCTTGCCAATTAATTCCCCCCTACTCGCTCTGACCCCGATTAGCGCCTTTCGGCCGCGGCGCTGGCGCGGTGCAATCCTTCCAAATGAAGCGACCATATCCGTGCGCATTCTGGAAACCGCCAAGCGACCGGTAAGCGCGGTCGCAGATCACGCAGAGTTCCGCGATGTGGCAGCTGTGCACATCGAACTCGACCAATCCCATGGTGCGGAATTGTTGTTCGATGCTGGTCATTCCCTTGAGGAACGCGTCTTGTCCGAACAGTTTGGTTACTGAGTAAATTTTCATTAACCTATTGAAAACTGTGCCAAATCAGGACGAAAAACAATTCATCCGGTTTAGACAATTTTAAAGAGCTGCGGATAATCTAGATGCATAGTTAGTTGCGTACCGGGCCTTGTTGGCCCATCGAGTAACATATGCCGGTGCCCCAAAAGGGCCCGGCATATGTCTTTTTACACCTAGGAAAAAATTGCAAAGAAAAACCGCCTGCCCCAGCGGTCAGACGGTTTGAACTGTGAGGCGGAAGACCAACCGGCTATGCAGCCACGCGTGTATCCGTTTCTGCCATTAATTGTATTGCCAGCGCAGCAGCATCAGGTGCACCATAAACACTCAAAATTTCGAGCAAATCGAGGCGGTTCTCCGCCTTCAGGCTTTCGTATCCTGTGAGAACTTTTTCGATCATCTGGCGGCCGAAAACTTCGTTCGATTTTGGGCGTTTATCGGCAAGCCTTGCAGTTTCAACATCTACCGCCACACGTAATGGAACAAAAAGTGCATCGGGCAATGCCGCCTTGGAATGGACGGCGCGCAGGCTCAAAGCGCCTTTGGCATAAATCAAGTTGCGCACTTTTGCCGTGGGCATGCCAGATAGAACCGATAGCGCCTCTACCACGACATCCATTTCGCCCAGGCAAGCTGCGCGTAACAACAATGACGGTGTGAACTGGCGTCGATCGATGAGATACCGGACCAAATGAGTAAGTTCAGCAGGTTTCGTGCTGCCTGCAATCCGAAGCAATCCGATTTCTTCGGCATTGATTATCTTCCGCTTGGCAGCTTCTGCGGCCACCTGATCGTCTTTTGGCAATCCATTGCGCATTTCTTGTGAAACCCGGTTGGCCATCATGACTTTCAAGAACGATGGAAGATCACGACGGCGCACCAATCGGTCCATAATTTCGCGTACGTTGCCATGGGCATTGATTATCGCTTCATACTGGCGCGCCGTAAGTTTCAAATGGCCGTTTTCCAGCAAAGCCGCAATCGGTTTAGCAGATCCTTCGCGAAGAATTATCTCCACCGCTGCCGATGGAATATCACGCCGTGATGCCAAAACCGCTTTGCGCGTTTCATCCCCAACGCGGGCGATTACGGTGATCATGCGTGCATCTAGCGCTTGGGTTTGGGAAATAAATGGTAGCGAGAATTCATCGATATCAGCGGCAATTGAAAAAACCAAATCCGGGGAAAGTTTGTCAACATTTACGAGTTGATTGATTAGCTCGCGACGCACTGAAATATCTTTGTCGACGGATAGTTTAAGTAGAATTTTGTCAATTTCGGCAATATTTGCAGCGCCTACCCCAGTGGATCGGCGGCACGTGATCAAAGCATTTAATGCGTTAATTCGGGAATTGACTGATGGACTACCAGCTGCTACCCGCATTTGGGCAATATATTGAGCGTGTTTTATGCCTTTTGCCATTGCTTTCCCCGACCAAGCGTTGCCTATCCAATCGGTTCGGCACCAAACCTTTCCGACTGTGAGGAAAATAATGACAGCTGATTGTTAATGAATGGTTCACCATAACAAAAACACATTCATTAACTGTTGAGTTCATCCCCTTCACCCGGACTTTCCTTTTCTTCATGTAAGGATTCGTCATAGGATTCGTCGGCCAATGCTGCCGCCGCGAGAGGTGTCGTTCGTGGCGATACAAGGGTAAAGTCGCCCTGTTCTTCCAGTGGCACCGGTGCACGCCTTGTTGTTCGATAGATCGCAAACAATGCGATCCCGCTGTAAACGGCAATCATAAATATGAAGAACCCGTCGGCACCGACCCGCTCCATAAGCTCACCCGCCAGAATTGGACCTACGGTTGCGCCAGCACCAAACAACAAAACCAATTTGCCTGCCGCGCCGAGCATTTGGTCATATTCAAGATAGTCGTTGGCATGGGCAAGCCCGAGCGAATACAGCGGTAGTGACAACGCGCCAAACAAGCCAAACAGCACAACCATCCCCATGAACGAGACCTGGCTTTGCATCATGCAAAGGGCCGCAACCAGCGCGGTGAGCAGTGACACCACAATAATCACAATCCGGCGGTCATAACGGTCCGACAACATGCCAATTGGGTATTGCGATATAATCACCGACAACATCGGCACTGCCATTAGCCAGGAGATCTCGCTTACCGATAGCCCAATCTGACCGGCATAAACTGCACCAAGGGTAAAAAATGCACTTTGCCCGAGTCCATTGAAGACACACGCAACAACCGCAAGCGGAGACCCCCGGTAAATGTCGAGAATGCCAACCGGTTTTGGTTCTGAGAACTCCGGAGCTTGTGATTTCACCAGTGTCATCGGCACCAGAGACAGGGATATCAAGGCAGAAACGAGAATAAAGAGCACAAACCCGTCCGGGCTAGACACATTCAATAAGAACTGTGCAGCGCCCATAGAGGCAAAAACGATGATCATGTAAATGGACAGAATCTTACCGCGATTTTCAGTAGTTGAAATCGCATTCACCCAGCTTTCGTTGACGATGTTTAGACCGGCTATGCAAATACCTGTCGCAATTCTGAAGAGAAACCAGGCAGTTGGATCAATGAAAACGGCATAAAGCAACGCGGCTGTTGAGACGATGGACGCAAAAGCAGCAAAAACCCTGATATGGCCGACTTCACCGATCAGCTTGGGTGTAATGATGGAGCCAACCAGTGCACCAATGAAATAACCCGACATAACGTAACCGGTCACAGTCAGACCAAAATCGACTTGACCCGCCCGCACACCGAGCAATGTGCCTTGCAACCCATTGCCAAGCGACATTAGGGCAACCCCGATAAACAGTGCCCACAGTGAACGCACGCCACCAGCCATTGATCCAAACTCCTGAGATTTCGTCGAAATCGGAAGAAAATATTTCTCTCCCTTAACGCATT
>CAJQND010000044.1 GCA_905479595.1 uncultured Hyphomicrobiales bacterium | reverse complement strand
GCCAAGTCGCACACGCGCCGTACCTTTTTGAAAGGAACTGCCGCAACAGGTGCGCTGGGTGTTGCTGCACCGGCATATATTCAAAATGCGCTTTCTGCCTCTGGCGAAATTAACATTTTGATGTGGTCTGATTACCTGCCTGAGGAATTCGTCAAGGCATTCACAGATGCGTCTGGAATTAAGGTAAATTATACAGGTATCGGTTCGAACGAAGAAATCATCAACAAAATGAAGGCCACCAAAGGCCAGGGTTTTGATATTGTTTCACCAACCAACAACCGTAATCTGCAGTGGGAGCCTCTTGAGCTTCTACAGCCGGTTGATATGAACAAGGTCCCGATCGACAAAGTGAATCCGGCAATGGCTAAAATTGGCGAAACCGGTTGGAACTTTGGCGGTAAAGGTGTGTTCTGGCTGCCACACATCTGGGGAACAGAAGGTGTTGGTTGGCGTACCGATCTTTGGACACCTGCTGATGGCGTTCCATCATATGGCGACGTATGGGACGAAGCCAATGCTGGCAAAACCATGGGCCGTCCGCATTCGATGATGCTCGGCGCTGGTCTTTTCATGGAAACAAAGGGCGAGCTTGACCCAGGTTCAGTATGGAAAGCTTACTCCTCAGAAGAAGCCATGCGTCCAATCTGGCAGAAAATTACCGATTGGTGCATTGCGCGCAAGAAGAACATTAAAATCCTTTGGAACGATGCAGATACCCAGAAGAATGGCCTGCTGAACGAAGGTGTGATTGTTGGTCAGACTTGGGATGGCCCACCGCTCGCGCTCAAAACCAATGGCGACCCTGTGACATACCAGGCGCCGAAGGAAGGTTCTATGGCCTGGGTGGACGGCATGGCCGTTCCTGTGGGTGCAAAGAACATGGACCAGATCTATGAGTTCGTGAAATTTGCCTACCAGGCTGAACCAGCCGGTAAAGCCATCGACAAACATGGCTACAATTCACCGGTTCTTGGAGCGGATAAATTCGCTGGCGATGTTTATAAAAAGAACTTTGCCGAAGCCTATCCAGGCGATTCGCTTGCTAAACTGAACCCATGGCCTGCTGAAGCGCCATGGTATGCAGATGTGCGCACCGAATACCGCAACAAGTTTGTGAACGCGTAAGCGATCTGAAAACTTAAATCCCCCGGGTTGGAATTTTCCGGCCCGGGGTTTTATGCAACTTTTTGCTTTGCGGGCGAACAATACGGCTGGAATTGCGCGCGCAACGCGGCTTCGAGGCAGCAGATGAGCACTGGGGTAGGCGTTGATCTGGATGATGTCTGGGTCAAATTCGGGGATTTCGTAGCGGTCCGTGAGGCCAATGTGTCCATTAAAGGGGGTGAGTTTTTCTCGTTTCTTGGACCATCGGGCTGCGGAAAAACAACAATCTTGCGCACGGTTTCTGGTTTTCAGGAACCCTCTCAAGGTGAAGTGCGCATTGGCGGCACGAACATGGTCGGTATTGGCCCGAACTTGCGCCCGACGGCACTGATTTTTCAAAACCTGGCACTATTTCCTTTGATGCCGATCTGGGAGAACATCACGTTTTCCATGGAAGTGCGCGGGGCGTCGAAAGGCGAACGGCGCAAACGCGCAGATGAGTTGCTGGAACTGATCGCACTGCAAGGGCAGGGCGACAAGATGGTCAATGAGCTTTCTGGCGGTCAGAAGCAGCGCGTTGCCATTGCGCGCGCGCTTTGCGCGGAACCAGACGTGCTGTTGCTGGATGAACCCCTTTCTGCGCTTGATCTAAAATTACGCCAGCACATGCGCACCGAATTGCGCGCTATTCAAAAACAGGTTGGCATTACCTTTATTTACATTACCCATGACCAGGGCGAAGCGCTGACGATGTCAGACAATGTTGCGGTGATGAGTGCTGGAGTAATCGACCAGATCGCCGATGGCCGCACAATCTACGATGACCCGGCCTCGCCATTTGTGGCGTCGTTTGTTGGTGAGAACAACGTGTTCTCCGGCAAGATTAAAACCATCACCAAGGATTACGCGGTTGTTGATACACCGGCGGGTGATCTTCGGGCAAAGATTGGAACTGCCGCGCGTGGTAAGCTGCAAAAGGGCAATGATGCGATGGCATTTGTGCGCCCGGAAGCTCTCGCCATCGCTGCGGGGCGCAAAGGCAAAGACGAAAACCGGCTAACCGCGTCGATAAAAACCGAAGAGTTTGAAGGTCAATCCTACAACATTTTCCTCAATCAGGCAGATGGCGCGGAAATCAAAATGTCTCTGGTCAATCAGGGCCAGGCTTATGAGCACGCGCCCGGCAGCCAGATGACCTTGTCCTGTAACGCAGATCAGGCGGTGGTGCTGCCGGCTGGTGCGCTGGCGAGTGAATAGGGGCGTATGATGAAGGGGACTTTTTTCAAAGAATTCTTCAACCGTAACGGCCCTTTGCTGGGGACATATCTGCTATTGGCGGTCGCTTTCTGGATTATTATCCTGATCGTCCTGCCGCAACTTTCCATGCTGGACTATTCGTTCCGTTTCAATCTGCCGCCATCTGCGCAGGGTGGTGAAAAAGACGTCTACACGATGTCGAATTACCAGCATTTCTTTAACGGCAGCGAGGGTAATCCTGAGCGGCTATCGATCTTTGGATATCAAACGGATATTCCGTTCAACAAGGTTGATATTGCGGTCTTTTTCAAGACCATTCTGGCGGCGATTTTTGTGACCGCCTTTGATCTCGCCCTGTGTTATCCGCTGGCTTATTTCCTTGGGCAATCGGCCTCTGGCCCGTCTGGCCGGGTGCTGCTTTTGCTGCTGATCATCCCCTATTGGGTCAATGAAATCCTTCGCGCCTTTGCGTTCCGGATAATTTTTGGTGCTACCGGCGTGATAAATACGGTACTGGTGGGTGTTGGTATTCTCGATACACCCATCGATTTTATCCGTGAAAACGTGGCGCTCTATGCCGGTCTTGGCTATGCCTATCTCCTGCTGATGATCTTTCCGATCTACAACGCGATTGAAAGTCTTGACCGCAACCAGATCGAGGCCGCCCGCGACCTTGGCTCGCCATGGTGGCGCATTCATTGGCGCATTGTCATTCCGTTCGCCAAGCCGGGCATCGTGTCTGGGTGCACCATGGTATTTATGCTTACGGCAGGTGCGCTGGCTGCGCCGCAAATTCTTGGCGGGCCATCCAGCCTGTGGTTCACGCAGATCATCTATCAATGGTTTAACACCGGGGGCAACTGGCCGCGTGGTGCTGCCTATGCGGTGGTTCTGCTATTCATCTGCATTGTTTTCGTTTTGGCGATGATGCGCCTGTTCAAAGTTAAGATGGGCGAGATCGGTAAATGAGACAGAACCCGCTCATCAAGGTGTTCCTGGCCATTTATTTGGTCATTTTCTTCAGCTACCTGCTGGGTCCGCTTGTGATCATGGGCATTACTGCATTCAATTCGCCGTCATTCCCCAAGGCCGCGCCGTGGGAATGCCTGACCTTTGAATGGTTCTCGGTGCTTGCCAACGACCACCGGATCATGACAGGCATCCGCAACAGTTTCATTGTCGGGATCGGAACCGTAATTCTGTCGGTGATTATCGGACTTGCCGGTGCACTGGTGCTCACCCAGATATGGCCGAAACTTCGGGCTACCTATTACACGATTGTAATCGCGCCCATCCTGATACCTGGTGTGGTGCTCGGTATTTCGACTCTGGTGTTTTGGGGCCGGATGAATGCTTTTCTGGGGCTTTCAGACGAAAGCTTTTTGCAGAACGGGATTTTCCTTACCATTATTGGGCAGACCACATTCATCTCGTCATACTGCATGCTGGTCTTTGTTGCCCGTCTTCAGCGCTTCGACCAGGGACTGACTGAAGCAGCGCTTGATCTCGGCGCAACGCATGTTCAGGCATTCCGCAAGGTCATGTTGCCATTCCTTTATCCCGCTATGGGCTCTGCCGCGGTTTTGGCGTTTCTTGCCTCGTTTGAAAACTATAACACCACGACTTTCACCTTCGGCAAGTATCCTACTCTCACTATCGAACTGGCGCAGAAGGTGCGTTACGGTATCAATCCGTCGATCTCCGCTCTGGCGGTTATCATTGTTACCATCACGATTTTAGGCGCATTATTCTATGAAATGCGCAAACGCCGCGAAGCGATGGCGATTGCCAATGGTGCACCTGCAAGCGCGGTTTCTGGTGGTGGATTTAAGCTGCCGAAAATGCTGGCTGGAAATCCGGCAGCGATCATCCTGGCGCTGGTTCTGATTGGCGGCATCGGTACTGTATTGTTTGCGCAAGCATATAACCCGCAAGCCTGTAAGGTTGAGGTGCGCGAAGAAAAACGTAAGGCGACCGATAAACGCATTCAGGAGCTGCAAGAAAAAGCCAAGCAGCGCAGTTTGCAGGAAAAGCTTAAAGGCCCGGATATTTTCAACCAACCCGCACAATCCCCGGTTCCGCCTGCCCAGGCACCGTCAAACCCAGGTTCTGGAACTTTTGGTGATGTGTTCAATCCGGGAAACCTTGATGAAGGTGATGCAAAGAAGACCCCGGACAAAGGCTCGTCCCTGAACCCCGGCAGCGGCACATTCGGCGGTGTTTTCAACCCGAAAAATCTGAATGAATCCAGCGGTAAAGGGACCAGTCAATAAGGCCTTACTTTTTCTTTGGCGGTTCGGGAAGCGCTTTGCGGTCCCAGTAGCAATCATAGTGAAAAATCGTCTGCTCTTCGCTGAGTGTGATCACGCCATACATGGGTGGCTCATCCGTGTAGCGTTCGCCATCAGGTTCGCGGCGTAAGGGTACCTGATGGTTAAGGCCGGGTAGGGCAGAATAGGGGACGCCACGCCAGGTTCCAAACACTGCGCGGTGCACATGTCCAAAGAAGATGTGACGTAGTTTATCACCCGCCAGTGCAACTTCAGTGAACGCCTCATGATCAACCAGTTTGATGCGATCCATGTATGGGATGCCGATATCAAAAGGCGGGTGGTGCATGGCGATGTAAACATCTCCCGGCGCGTCGTCGATCTGGCGGGCCAGCCACTCAAGGCGCTGGTGGCAATAAAATCCGGCCGAATTTCCAGGTTCAGAAAACGTGTCGGTAAAAATGAACCGACCCATGGCGGTGTCCCTGATCTGCTGGGCAAAGCCCTGTCCGTCCTGCGGTGCATCAGGAAA
>CAJQND010000043.1 GCA_905479595.1 uncultured Hyphomicrobiales bacterium | reverse complement strand
ACGCGGACCTTTGCGTTCTTCTTTCACATCAGGCTGGCTGGCGGGCAAGCCAAGCACAGAAAGCACCAGCCGGCGAGGGGTGGCATGTGCCTGCGCGCCTTCATAGGTGCATCCGGCATCCACCAATCCATCGGTGATAAGTTTTTTCAGATCAGCTGCCGCGCGCGCTTGCATGCGGGCGGGAATCTCTTCTGAAAACAGTTCCAGCAGAAGCTCAGACATTTGCCCCGCCCCCTTCAGTTTTCAGCCACGCCGCAGCGCATCCTTTCGAAAGCTCGCGCACCCGCAAAATATAGCTTTGCCGCTCCGTCACCGAGATGACGCCGCGGGCATCGAGCAAATTGAAAACATGGCTGGCCTTGATGCATTGGTCATACGCAGGAAGCGCCATCACGCAATCGCTGTCCGCCGCCAGCAACGCCTGGCACTCTGCTTCAGCGTCTTCAAAATGACGCGCCAGGCGTTCTGTATCCGCATGGCTGAAATTATGGTGGGAATACTCTTTTTCAGCTTGCAAAAACACATCCCCGTATGAGACCCGTGCCTCGCCCTCGCCGCCATTGAAGTTCAGGTCGTAAACATTGTCGACGCCCTGCACATACATTGCGAGGCGCTCAAGCCCGTAGGTCAGCTCACCGGCTACCGGCGCACAGTCAAATCCGCCAACTTGCTGAAAATAAGTGAACTGGCTCACTTCCATGCCATCACACCAGACTTCCCAGCCAAGCCCCCAGGCACCAAGCGTCGGGCTTTCCCAATCATCTTCGACAAAGCGAATATCATGATTTTCCCGGTCCACTCCGATCGCATCAAGCGATCCCAGATAAAGATCCTGCAAGTCGGGCGGGGATGGTTTGAGGATCACCTGATACTGATAATAATGCTGCAATCGGTTGGGGTTTTCCCCATAGCGCCCATCCGTTGGCCGGCGTGAAGGCTGCACATAGGCGGCATTCCAGGGCTTTGGGCCAATGGCGCGCAAGGTAGTGGCCGGGTGAAACGTACCAGCGCCCACTTCCATGTCATAGGGCTGCAAAATGACCGCTCCATAGGCTGCCCAATAATTGTGCAGCGCCAGGATGAGCCCCTGGAAGGACTTTGTCGGGTCCAGCGCGGGATTTTTTGATACAGGCATTGTAAAGAATCCGGAAAAACAGACACCAGACCGGTCGCCTGGCTACTTCGCGCACAAACTATGTGCAGCGCACAATCGGGTCAAGCCCGGAACCCGCTGAGAATTGATTTAGACCGCTTCGCGCAACTGCTCGGCAGCTTCGAGATCGACGGAGACCAATTGCGACACGCCTTTTTCCGCCATAGTCACACCGAACAGGCGGTTCATGCGCGACATTGTCAGCGGATGGTGGGTAATGACCAGGAACCGGGTATCGGTTTTGGCGCGCATTTCGTCGAGCAGGTTGCAATAGCGCTCAACATTGGCGTCATCGAGGGGTGCATCCACTTCATCAAGCACGCAAATCGGCGATGGATTGGTGAGGAACACCGCAAAAATCAGGGCAGAGGCAGTCAAGGCCTGTTCACCACCGGAAAGCAGAGACATAACCTGGGTGCGTTTACCGGGCGGGCGGGCGAATATTTCCAGTCCCGCTTCAAGAGGATCTTCTGAATCCGTTAGTTTCAGTTCTGCCTGACCGCCTGAGAAAAGTTTGGTGAAAAGCTCACGGAAATTCTCATTCACAGTGTCAAATGCGGCGAGCAATCGCTGACGGGCTTCTTTGTTAAGGCTGCCAATGCCGTAGCGCAGTTTGTTGATGGCACTCACCAGATCATCGCGTTCTTTGACAAGGTCTTCGATCTGCTGGGTCACTTCTGCGGCTTCTTCATCGGCGCGTAAGTTCACCCCGCCAAGGCGCTCTCGCTCGGATTTCAGCTTGTTAAGTTTCGTTTCGATTTCCACCAAGGGCGGCATTTCTGCGCCTTCGGTAAATCCAGCAGTCTCCAGAGCCTGGGCAGGAGCGCATTGCAACACTTCGGCAATCCGGTGGTTCATTTCCTCGAGCCGTTCACGGGCCGCTTCAAGACGTGCTTCCAGGCGCGCGTGGTTCTCACGGATCGTCGCCAAAGCTTCCTGTGCGTCACGCTCGGCACGGGTCAACTCGGCTACGGAACTTTCCGCTTCAACGAGAATGTCGCTTGCCTTTTGTTTGTCTCGCTCGGCTTCTGACAAGGAATTCAACAGCTTATTGCGTTGATCTTTCCACTTGCTGGGCAGCTCGTCGAGCTTGGCAAGTTCGGCTTCGGTTTCCTCGCTGCGGGTTTTCAGTGTTTGCAGTTGCTCTTTTGCCCGCTCCAGGCGCGTTGCCCACTGCTCGCGCTCCTGGGTAATTGCCACCAGCCTGTTCTGGCGTCCGCCGGTTTCGCGTTCCAACCCATCGTGGGTAGCGCGCACATCCGCATATATTGAACGCGCGCTTTCCAGGGTTGAAAGGGCATTGTCGCGCTGTGTTTCCAAGCTGTCGATTGGCTCAAGTGCAGAATATTCGGTCTTTGCCACAGCCAGCGCCGTACTGGCTTCAGCCAGGCTTTCCTGCAGGCGGCGGCGTGCTTCTTCCAATGCACTGGCGCGTGCCGTCTGATCTGACATCGCTCGCTCGTGATCGCTTAGTGCCTTTCGCGCGGCATTCAGGTCTTGCACCGCCTGGCGCTGGCGTTCGCGTAATTCCCGTTCAACCTGGGTCGCTGTTTCAACGGCAAGGCGCGCAGCTTCATGCGTCTTGCGGCACGTTTCTGCGCCTTGCGATTTATCGCCAGCCTGGGCCTGGAGTTCACCAAGCCGGTTACGCTCTGCAAGCCGCTTGGCAGCCGCGGTTGGCGCCTCGGAGGCGGCTACAAATCCATCCCAGCGCCATAAATCACCTGCCTTGGAGACAAGCCTTTGGCCAGGTTCAAGGTTTGCCTGCAAAGCCTTTCCAGCATCTGCGTCAACCACACCAATATGCGACAAACGCCGTGTCAGAGCGGTTGGCCCGGTAACAAAGTTTGACAATGGCTCAGCACCAGCAGGCAATTCGGCCGGTGCAAGTGCTGGCAAAGTGGACCAGTGCACAGGTGCACTTTCATCACTGGCAGCGTCCAAATCATCGCCAAGTGCTGCACCAAGCGCAGTTTCAAACCCCGGGTTAACTTTCAGCGCATCAATGAGCGGCGGCCATAACTCACCATCTGCCACATTCAGAAGTTTCGTGAGGGTGCGCACTTCAGTAGACAGGCTGTCTGATGCCCGGCGTGCTTCATCATAGGCGTTGCGGGCGCTGGCTTCGTGTTCCCGCGCCGCACGCGTCGCAGTGTCGGCTGCCTTTGTTTCATCTTCCAGGCTGGTTGCCTGTTTTTCTGCGCCGGAAATACTCCCCGCAAGCGCATCACCCGTTGCCTTGAGATTACCGTCAACATCAAGTGCTGACCAACTGGTCTCAACCTCGGATAATTCTTTTTCAAGGCGCGCCAGACGGTTTTCAAAATCCGTTACCGAACGCTCAATATTAGTCCGTTTCGACGAAAGTTCCGAAAGTTCCCGGTTCGCATTATCGGAACCTTCCTGGGCCTGAGACAGTTTTTCTGCCGCGTCCTGCAAACCATGTGCAGCTTTGGTGCGCTCTTCAGAACCACTTTCAATAGCAGTTTTCAGTTCTGCTTCTTCTTCACTCAGCCGCTCCAGAATAGTGTCGTTATCTGAAACAATTTCTTGTTCGCGTTCCATATCCTGGGCGAACTGGTCAAGCCGGCTCCGCAGTTCATGTTTACGGCTATCAGCGCGGCGCTCTTCCTCATCAAGTTTTTCGCGCTCAATTGTCAGGCGTTGGACCACGGCAATGCGGATGGTTTCTTCATCGCGTATTGCAGGCAGTTTTTCAGATCCAGACAGCAAAATCCGGCCAGCTTCCGATGCTGTTCTGGTGGCCAGACCCAATTCACGCACCGCTTCGTCGAATTCGCCTTTCGCTGCCGCAACGCTTTCATCGGCGTCTTTCCAGCCCACGTAAAGCTGGGCCGCTTCAAGACGCCTGACTTCTGCTGAAATATTCTTATAACGTGAAGCCTGGCGGGCTTGGCGCTTAAGGCCGGAAAGCTGTTGTTCAAGCTGGCCAACCACATCTTCCAGCCGGGTCAAATTTGTTTCCGCACCACGCAGTTTCAGTTCTGCTTCGTGGCGGCGGGTATGCAGCCCGGTGATGCCGGCGGCTTCTTCGAGAATACGGCGGCGGCTTTCAGGCTTGGCGCTGATCAGCTCCGAAATTTGCCCCTGGCGTACCAGTGCCGGCGAACGTGAGCCGGTTGATGCATCAGCAAACAGCAATTGTACATCGCGGGCACGCACATCCTTACCGTTGATCCGGTAGGCGGAACCAGACTCGCGTTCAATGCGTCGCGATATTTCCAACACATCGTCGTCATTGAAACCTGGCGGGGCAATGCGGCTGGAGTTATCCATCACCACAGTAACTTCCGCCATGTTGCGCTGGGGCCGGTTTGCAGAGCCGTTGAAAATGACGTCGTCCATGCCGGACGCGCGCATGGATTTATATGAGCTTTCGCCCATGACCCAACGCAAAGCTTCCAGCAGATTGGATTTGCCACAGCCGTTCGGGCCGACCACACCGGTCAGCCCGTTCCCAATCACAAGTTCCGTTGGCTCGACAAAGGATTTAAATCCCGTCAGCCGCAAACGGTCAAAATGCATGGCTCGGCCCGTACAAAAACTACACCCTATGGCCAATTATGCCGCTGGAGAAGTGATTCGCTCTAGTTTAAATACTTGTTTATCAACGTCTCAAATTCGGCAAAGGTCTGGTTGCCGGTAAGTTTTTCACCGTTGATAAAGAAGGATGGTGTCGAATTTACCCCAAGCGCTTTCCCGGCTTCACGGGTAGCTATGATGCCTTTCGCCACATCTTCATTTTTCAGGCACGCCTCAAAACTGTCCTTGGTGAAGGCGGCAAGTTGGGCAATGCGGAACAATTCATCGCGGGGGTTGGCATCGCGGGCGGTCCACTTTGCCTGCTGCTGAAACAAGATGTCGAGCATGGGGAAGTACTTATCTTTCGGAGCACAGCGGGCCAGCATGAACGCGGCCAATGCCAGGTCATCAAACGGCAATTCACGGAAGATAAAGCGAATTTTGCCGGTATCGATGAATTTCTCTTTCAACTCCTTGAACGTGCCTTCGTGAAAACGCGCGCAATGGGGACACGTGGCAGAGGCATACTCAATAATGGTCACTTTTGCATCATCAGGGCCGAGGCTCATTTCGCCGAGTGGGCCTGGTTCCATCAGCTTTTCTTTATCAACTTCCTGGGCGACGGCATGGGTTGCGCTTGCAAACTGCACCAAAGATAGGCCTGCAGCGCCAGCCGCAAGTGATCCAGCGCCCGCCAGTAGGTTTCTGCGATTAAGTGTCATCATATTTCCTAGCTATTGAATTATTATCTTTTTCGTTCTTTGCGGTTATCTTTTTTACTCATGGCACCACGGCCAAGTTTGGCAAGGGCACGCTTAAGGTCTTCATCTTCCACGTCATCAAGGCGGGTTTGCAACTGATCCTCGCGCTCGGGCGGCAGGCTTGGTGGTGTTCGTGGAACAACCGGTTCTGGAAAATCCAGATGGCCCTGAACGATTTTTATCGAGGTGATCGCTCCATATCCATAATGGGTATTCAAGCGCTCGATAATGCGAGGGGTATCGTGTTGCAACTCCAATGCGCAAGGACCGGCAGCCATTATTACAAGCGTGCCTCCAAGCTTATGCCTTTCGTTCTTTTTACTTTCCATTCCGCGTGGCCAGCGAATGGTCTTAGGCTTACATACTTGCGCCATTTCGGGGCCAACAATGGTGGCCCATTGCGTCAAAATTTCGGCATAGGCGAAACCATGGCTCTGGTAGATTTTCCGGGTGAGCCGGCCAACATGTTTTCCAACAGCGCTGATCATGATGCGTGTTCCGGTTGATTAGAGCGTGATTATAGGCGATGCAAGGACCAATCGCCATCAACAACCATAAACTAGATGTGAGGCCTCGTGCCGCAATCCACAACCCTTTCTGATATATTGCTTAGTTGGTACGACAACCACCACCGGCAGCTGCCGTGGCGCATGCCGCCTGGTGGGCACACACGCCCGGACCCCTATCATATCTGGTTGTCGGAGATCATGCTGCAACAGACCGGCGTGGTAGTGGTTAAAAGTTATTATGAAAAATTCCTGACGCTTTGGCCAAGGGTTGAAGACCTCGCTGCCGCAGAGCTTGACGATGTGCTGCGGGCATGGGCGGGGCTTGGCTATTACGCTCGCGCCCGCAACCTTCACAAATGCGCCCGCGAAATTGCCAATGCGCACGGTGGCCGATTTCCTGAAACGGCCACTGAATTGATCACCCTCCCGGGCATTGGCCCATATACCGCAGCAGCCATCGCCGCAATTGCCTTCGATCAACCGGTCGCTGCGGTTGATGGGAATGTGGAACGGGTAATGGCCCGATTTTATAGCGTTGAAACACCCCTTCCCGATGCGAAACCACATTTGGAAAAACTTGCTGCTGAATTGGTGCCGCAATCTCGCGCAGGAGATTATGCCCAGGCGGTTATGGATCTGGGGGCTGGTATCTGCGCACCGCGAAAAGCGAATTGTGGTGTTTGTCCCTGGGAACAATGGTGCAAGGGCAAAGCCCTGGGGATTGCAGAAACCCTGCCGCGAAAGCGCGCAAAAAAACCACGGCCTGTGCGTTACGGTGTTTGTTTTTGGATAGAACGGGGTGACGGGGCCGTGTTGTTACGCCGCCGCCCGGAAAAAGGCCTGCTTGGCGGCATGATGGAGGTGCCTTCGGGCGAATGGAGTGAGGATAAGCAGGTGGGCCAAAGTACGGCACCGCCCCTAAAAGCAGACTGGCGCAAACATAGCGGCCATGTCGCCCATACGTTTACCCATTTTCACCTTGAGCTGGAAATTCAAACCGCGGCAGCCCCTCAAAATGAAACCATCACCCCGGACGGAGACTACACGTGGGTGGCGCGCAAGGACCTGGCGGCTGAAGCCCTGCCCAGCGTGATGCGCAAAGTATGCGTCGCAGTTTTGGGATAGTAGGCGAAAAGACTTCAGTTCATTTCCGCACGGATTTGCTGGCGCAGCATATCAATGGGCACATAGGTTTTGCCCTTTTGAAAATGCCAGAAGGTCCAGCCATTACATGCCTCAATACCTTGCACATGCGCCCCGATTTTGTGAATGGACCCGGTTGCGTTGGCGCAGGCGATTGAACCATCGGCGCGCACCCGCGCAGCGTGGCGGCGATGGGGGTCATAGATTGCCTGGCCCGGTGACAGCAGGCCGCGCTCTACAAGCGTTCCAAATGGAACACGCGGCGCAGCGCGCTTCGATGGCGTCACCTCAAGAGCTTCTTCTGTGCTCTCTTCAATCTCGCCAATACGCTTTGTCGCCGCTTTGATATATCCCGCATCGCGTTCAATGCCGATCCAGTTGCGACCTAAACGTTTTGCGACAGCGCCGGTGGTGCCGGTACCAAAGAACGGATCAAGCACCACGTCACCTTGATTGGATGATGAAAGAATAATCCGGTGCAGCAAAGATTCAGGCTTTTGGGTCGGATGCACCTTCGCACCATCCTTGCCCTTGAGCCGTTCGCCACCGTTACAAATCGGAAGCAGCCAGTCAGAGCGCATTTGCAACTCTTCGTTCAGCGCTTTCATGGCGTCATAATTGAAAGTGTAGCGCTTCTGTTCTGCGCTTTTGCCCGCCCAGATGAGCGTCTCATGGGCATTGGTGAACCGGCGACCACGAAAATTCGGCATCGGGTTGGTTTTGCGCCATATGACATCATTGAGAATCCAAAAACCGAGATCCTGAATAGCCGTGCCAACACGGAAAATATTATGGTAGGAGCCGATCACCCATATTGTGCCATTGTCTTTCAGCACCCGGCGACACTCCGCCAGCCAGCGTCTGGTAAACCGGTCATATGTTTCAAAGGAATCGAATTTGTCCCAGGCATCGTCAACAGCATCTACGTGGCTGTTATCAGGCCGCTTGAGGTCGCCTTCCAATTGAAGGTTATAGGGTGGATCGGCAAAAATCATATCAACCGAACCAGACGGCAGTTTTTTCAACTGGGTAAGGCAATCACCTTTCAAAATAGTGTTATGAAAGGGTCTTACATCCGGCTTTGACGCGTATCCCATAATATCCCCAAACGCTACAGACAAACAGGTGCCTAAAACGTCACGACCGGGAGTCCACGTAAAGCTGCCTTAAAATTTATGGTTAACGATTGGTTTCCAAAAGTGCGCGGATCGGGGCAAAAGTTTTGCGATGGTGCGGGCAAGGTCCAAGAGATTTAAGGGCCGCCTGGTGTTGTGCGGTGCCATAGCCTTTGTGGCGCTCGAAACCGTAACCCGGGAACGTTTGCGCCATGTCGCGCATTATCCGGTCGCGCGTGACTTTTGCAACGATCGAGGCCGCAGCAACGGAAACGCAGCGGCCATCCCCCTTCACAATAGCTTCGCCTGGGCACTTAAGTTGTGGAATTTTGTTACCGTCGACAAGTGCATAATCCGGCTTGATCGCCAGCGCCTCCACCGCGTGTTCCATGGCCCTAAACGTGGCCTTGAGGATGTTCAGTTGCTCGATCTGTTCGACACTGACGATCCCGACACCGAAATCTGAAAC